>JAKDNL010000502.1 GCA_030451825.1 Pseudonocardia sp.
CTCATAACCCGTCAGGTCGTCGGTTCGAACCCGACCCGCCCCACAAACATCCAGCTCAGAGCCTTGTGACCACTGCTTAGGGCGCCGTACGGCGATCGTATCCAACGGAAACTCTCCAGCGGGTCGATCATCGGCGAGGCGGTGCCAAGTCACAGGGATGACCCCCAGTCAGGCCGACCACCACATCGCCGAAGCCGGCCAGCTCTGGACCACCCGCTCCGCCCGAACCTGGCAGCTGGACCTGTCCATGCTTACCGAAGCGGTTGTAACCCTCGCCCGTCCGGAAGCACCGTCTGTGCGCGTCTGGGCGGCGATTGCGAGCTTCAGCCGGTAACGACCCGGACGTTCCGGACGACCAACCGAAGAGCGGCGGTGCCCAAACGTCGCGCTCCCGGCGGGAGATCCGGACGTGGACGGACCATCACTGACGCAACAGCTCCGGGAGCTGGCGGAGCTACATGGGTCAGGCGTAATTGACGCCGACGAGTTCCAGTCGGCTAAGGCCCGGTTGCTCGGCAGCGATCTCCACACGCCACCTCAGACCGTCCCGCGACCGCCGGTCGACGTTCGACAGCCTGTCGACTTTCGCGCGCCGGCGGCTGAGCTGGCGGGCAGCAGCCGGTCGAGGACGGCCGACTCTTTCACCGGTCTATGGTTGATCGTCGGCGGGGTCGTATTAGTCGTCGCAATGCTTGTTGGACTACTGATAGTTGCACTGCCCGGAGCATTCGACGTCGGGGGAAAGGACCCCTGCACGGTCTTGGATCCAGAGGATCGGACGGCCCTCGCACTGGCCAACTCCGGAACCGCCGGGGGTGCGGCCGACCGGCGCCAGTGCTCGTGGGAGAACGCCGGAGACGACAGCGACACTCGGATGGTGTTCGGCGACAGCTCGACGAAGCCGGACTCGGCCCGCTACGAACCCGTCCTTACGCTGTTCACCGTCAATTATGAGGTCGAGGCAAGTCTAGTCCTCCAGGCTGGGTCCACACGTGTCGCGGACCTGCCCGCGACCGTCTACCAGATCCGTGACGCCGTTGAAGGGCACATGGGCTGCGTGGTCGTCGTCGCAACGGCCAACGATGAGACGGTCGCGGTCCTCGACACTGACAACGCCGGAGACGACGTCCCGATCTCGGTTCTGTGCGACCACGCGCAGAAGGTGATGGCCACGACCGTGACGAACCTGAGTGGGTGACGCGGACCGGTGGAGCGAGCTGCGAGTGCGCGCCGGCGCCCGGCGAGGCATCGACTTCGAACCCCTGACAGAGCGTACGAAGCGGCGATCAGTGAGATCGCCAACCGGGTACGCGCTGCCTCCGACAACCTCACGAACCGGACGAGCGACGATGGCTGATCTACGCATTGGCCGCGTCCGCCCAGCAGGTCCGCGCCCACGACCGACCCGGATTACCTACCGAACGCAGCCTAACGAGGCACTACCTCGGAGGTAACGACCGACCTCCGAGGCGCGAGCCAGTGGTCGTGGTGTGCGTCACGGTGGCCTTGGTGGATGATCACGAACTGGTCAGGGAGGGGCTCGCGGCTTGGCTCTCGGGGCCAGGCTCGCCGGTCGCGGTCCTGGGGACGGCCGCGACCGTGGCGGCGCTGCGGGCGAGCGAGGCGTGGGGTGCCTGCGTGGTGCTCCTGGACCTGAACCTCCGAGATGGTTCGACGGTGACGGAGAACGTGGCTCGCCTAGTCTCGGCGGACTCGCGTGTGGTGGTGGTCAGTGAGAGTGAGACGCCCGAGGCGGTCCGTCGAGCGGTGCGGGTCGGTGCGCTCGGCTACGTGTCGAAGTCGGCGGGTGCGGAGGAGATGCTCGAAGCGATCGTCGAGGTGAGCTCCGGCGGTACGTACATGAGCCGTGCGCTGGCCCTTGCTTTGCTGAGCGGCCCGGAGTGCAACAGGCCGAAGCTGAGCGACCGGGAGCTGGGGACGTTGCAGCTCTACGCGGGTGGAATGCCGTTGAAGTCTGTGGCTCGCCGTCTCGGGGTCACCGAAGGGGCCGTTAAGTCCTATGTCGATCGCGTCCGGGAGAAGTATGCGAAGGTGGGCCGCGGGGCGCCGACGAAGATCGATCTGTACCGGCGTGCGGTCGAAGACGGTCACCTGGCGGCGGACTGATCCTGGATTCCCCGTCGGCGGTCCGCCCGCCGCACCTCTAGGTCGAGCCACCAGCGTGTCGTGGTCTCGCGGGTGGTAGTCCCCGCCTCCTCGGCGGCGGCCCACGCCGTACCTTGCGGCACCGGCAGCCCGTCGGACTCGATCACGACAACCGCTCGGTCCTTGCCCGGCACTCCGGTGAGCGTGAGCGTGACGAACCCGACCCCGTCGCCTTTGCACACCTCGCGAACCATCTCGGTGAGCCGCACCCGGTCTTCCTCGTAGAGATCATCTCCCACGTCGAGGTCGTGGAGTTCCAGGCTGCCTCCGCGCGAGTGCAGGGCGGCCATCTCGCGCTCCAGCAGCTCCAGGAAGGGCGACTCCCGGCTCTCGCGCAATGCCGCCCGGAGCCCCCTGGCTAGCCGCGTGCACTCGGCGCCGAGGAGGGGGTCGGAGGGGTCTCGCCGCCCGGTCGCGACCTCGTCGAGCAGGGGAGCGACCGTCTGGGTCCAAAGCGCGAGCCGGAGCCGGCGCTGGTTGTGAATCGCGGCTGCGACCGCGCGTTGTCGTTCGGCGGTCTGCAGCGCCGCCCGTGCGCGGCGCGACGACCGGACGTTCATGCGCAGGATCTGGGCCAGGGCGATTGCGCAGACCGTCGCCGGCACGGGAGCGCCGATCGTCGTCGGGGCCACGTGCCAGGCCTGGAGATCGTCGGGCTGCAGATTGCTCACTGCGATGTTGGCGCCGAGCGCGCTAAGCGCTGCCAACAGCGGCTCCTCGACCGGGCGGGCGAAGACCAGGATGACCGCGCTGGCCACACTCCACGAGTTCATCCAGTACGCGCCCCCGAGGTCCGATGCCTCGACCTGGAGGCCGAGCAGCACAGACAGCGTCGTCGACCCCGCGATGGCCGTTAGGGACGTGCAAGGGCCGATCCCGTGGCGGCCGATCCGGCACAGGACCAACGGAGCAGCCACCGCCATGACGAGGATGGCGACGGCCGTACCTGGGCTCCGATACTCGTCCCAGTTGAGCAGCAGCGAGCACACCGGCCACAGCGCAGTGCAGACCACCCCGACGGTCAGGGGCACCTCGATCAGGTCGGCCAGCTCGACCCATTGGCTCCGCGCGGCGTCGCGGGACCAGCGCGAGGCTAGTGCGGCCATGTCAACGTCACCCGAGTGCCTGTGCCCGCGTGATGCTCCACGGTCCCGGCGCCGCCCACGTCGGCCATCCGCTCGATGATCGACCGGCTGATGCCGAGGCCGGCTTGGTCAGCGGCGGGACTCGCCCCGGTGCCGTGGTCCACGACCTCGACGAGCACTGTGTCGTCGCCTTTGACCGCGCGGACCTCGACCGCGTCCGCTCTGGAATGACGCACCGCGTTCGTCACGGCCTCGCGCGCTGCGCCGATCAGGGCGCGGGCGACTCGGTCGGGCAGGTCCAGGCCCGTCTCCGAGCCGCACACGTTGACACGAACGTCGAATCCGGCCCTGGCGTGTGTTCGGGCCAGGTCGTGCAGGCTGCGGGTGAGGTCGGCGGTATTGATGTCGTCACCCGTGCGCTGCAACCCTCTTGATCTCAGGTAGCGAGCGTCGGCACCGCACCGCGCCCGCAGCCGTGGGTCATCGACGAGGCTGCCGCGTGCCAAAGACGTGAGTGTGCTCAGCACCGTGTCGTGGAGCTCTCGGTCCTGCTCGCGGCGGTCCGCGCGGGTGGCCGCGAGCACTCGGTCCGCCGATAACGCTCGCACGAGGCGCGTCTCCGCGTGGTCCTGATCGGCGGCGAGACGCCGCATGGCCCGTCCGGCGAGCGTGGCCGAGAGCATCACTGCCGCCTGGATCGAGGCGACCACGAGCACGTCACCCGCACCCAGGGGGCGAGTGAGGGCAACGGCTCCCAACTGCGCGGTGATCAAGAGTGCGCCGGCGACATTCGCCAGGAGCGGCCGGTCCAGTAGGCCGAGCAGGATCACCATGGCGGTCACGAGCGGGGACATTGCGTTCCCGACCTCGCCCACGGTGTCGGCGGTGGCGGTCGCGGTGAGCACACATCCGATTGCGTCGACACCGACGGCGGCGAGCCGGTCAACGGTGCGGGACCGGCCCGTCAAGCAGCGCACGATCGTGACTGCTGTGGTCGCGATGACCACTGCGGCGGGGCCGATAAACCACCACGAGGGGTACAGCACAGCACCGGCGATGGCGACGGCGAAAGCTTGCACGGCGAACGCGATCAGGCCGATGCCGCATGCTCGTTGGAGCCCAAGCTCTACACCCTTGAGCTCGGTTGGCCCCTCGATCGGGTCCGCGGGGCGCGGCGGGACCACAGCCGGTCCGAACCCACGTGAAGAGCCGCGCACGGACCGAGGGTCTCGAAGAAGACCGCATCGCGCGAGCCCCCGATTTCGGGGCAGCGGACCCGGTTGCCCCCGGAAGTGGGGGCATGCGCTTCCAGACGTCGTCGGCGCACAGTTTGATCCCTTGACGCACCGGACCGCTCGGAGGCTCACCATGTCCGATCAAGCCCGATCTACAAGATCTATGGCACGCCGAGTCCTCGGGGTTCCGTAGCTCATCGGTCGCTCCGTGCTCGGGCACAGACGGTGTCCGTCAGGCTTGTCGCGGTCGCTCTCCTGAGCATCTTTCTGGCGGCGTTCAGCATGGGCGCGGCGGCGGCCCAACCCTCGGCGCCGTGGGGTGGCGGAAGACCCGCGGCGCCGACGGCGGTCTTGGCCACACCCTACTTCACCAACTCGATGCTGGTCACCTATCGGGACAAGGCCACAAACGAGACCGCATTCCAGTTCTGAAATGGAAACGAGGTTCGAACTCTACGGCAAGCGCATGCTCATGCTCAAGGCCGCAACCTGTACTTCCGCTGGACAGGAGTGGCCCCCAACACCTACATGTGTTTCAAGGTCCGGACCTACAACCCGTGGGGAGCGTCGGACTGGTCGAACGGCTGGATCTGCGGCCGAACCCCCGCCCGATAACTCCTACCGTTTACAACTTTGCAACGAGAAGGAGCAGGACATGGCTGGGTAACCAGTCAGACTCCCGGCTGACCTGCGGCGTGTCGGTGCTGGTGGCTGGT
>JAKDNL010000503.1 GCA_030451825.1 Pseudonocardia sp.
AGCCGGAAGTCGGCGCCCTTGCCGGTGTGGCCGGGCACGATGTCGTCGATCACGGTGCCGCCGTACCAGGTGGCCATGGCGCACATGGCCCGGAACTCGTCCTCGGTGCCGAACACCGGGTCGATCTCGTTGGAGATCCGGTCGAAGTGCCCGTCCACGCTCGGGGTCGGCTGCCAGCCGGACAGCCCGCCGGCCCGTTTCACCGGGCCGGTGTGGACGGCCTCGATACCGATCTTCTCGAACGCGCTCCACATGTCCTCGTCACCGAGCGCGGCCAGGAGCGACGCACCGGGGCGGGTGATGAACGAGATCGGGTAGGCGGTGAACCACACCGACGCCGTCTCCACGGCCTGGCGCGGGCCGGGGTTGGCGTAGGGGTTCTGCCACATCGAGCCCTGCCCGGAGAACTGGCGGGCCAGCTCGTTGGCGTGGCCGAGCATCGACTGGCTCTGCAGCCAGGAGACGTAGGCCGGGTTCTCGCCGTTGGCCGGTCCGTCCTGGGCGACCGAGCGCCGCGGGACCGTCGAGCGCACCCGGGCCCGGTGCCGCAGGCTCTTCGGCCGTGCCGGGTGGAAGTGCTCGACGAACGTGATCTCGGCAGGCTCGTGGCCCGGCTCGTGGGACCCGTCGGGGGTCTGCTCGTCGGCCATCGGCTCTCCCTCGGTCCGCTCGCCGGTTGCCCGAGGCGTCCCGTGGTCGTCGTCGTTCGCGGGAGGGGTTGCCGCATCGGGGCGTCCGGGCACGTGTGTCCACCGCTCGAGAGTTCAGTATGGGATCCCCGCGACGGCCGTGCGCAGCAGGAGAACGGATCCGGTGGGGAGCCCGGCCCGCTCGGCATCACCACCCGTTCGGCGAGTCCTCCGGCCGGGCGTCGCGCGCCGGTCCGGATCCTTTCGCGGCGTGGTGACAGCGCCGTCGCGGACTGTAACACCGGCCCCGGGCCGTTCTCCCCGACCGGCTCGCCCACCCGGAGATCTCCCCCGGCCCGGTACGGGACACGCGGCAGCGGGCGGGGCGCTGTGGTCTGATCACCGGGCCGGTCGCCGTGGTGGCACCGGCCGATCAGCACGCCGGCGGACCGGCGCCGGAGCGGCGCCGCAGCGGCGTCAGTGAGGAGGCGCGCCCGTGAGCCCGACCGAGCAGCTCGCCGACCTGCTGCGGGGGTGGCTGCCCCGTCAGCGCTGGTTCGCCGCCAAGGGCCGGTCGTTGCGCTCGATCGAGGTCGTCACGCGCACACGCCTGCTCACCGAGGACACCCTGTCGGTGGAGCACGTGCTGGTCGGGGTCGGTTTCACCGACGCCCCGGGGATCCAGCTCTACCAGCTGTTCGTGGCCACCGGAGTGCCGATCGAGGACGTCCCGGAGCAGGCGGTGCTCGGCACGGTCGGGAACGACACGGGGGACGGCAGGAGGCGGAGCCGACGGGGCGGGAACGACACGGTCTACGACGGCCTGTGGGACACCCGCGTGACCGGCCTGCTGCTGGCCTCCCTCAGGGACGGCGCCACCGTGGGTGACCTGCGCTTCGTCCCCGAACCCGGGGCGATGATCCCGCACGGCGGGCACGGCCGGGTGCTCGGCGCGGAACAGTCGAACACGTCCGTCGTGTGGGGCCGGGAGTCGATCCTCAAGATCTTCCGGCGGGTGCTGCCGGGGGTGAACCCGGACCTGGAGCTGCACCGGGCGCTGCGCGCGCAGGGCAGCACCCGGGTGGCGGCGCTGCAGGGCGCCGTCGAAGGCGTCGTGGACGGCGAGCCTGCCACCCTGGGCGTGCTGCAGGACTTCGCCGCCGACGCCACCGAGGGCTGGCCCCTGGCCCTGCGGACGGTGCGGGCCGCCGTGGGGCGGGCCCCCGGCGAGGCCGACTTCGGCCACGACGCCGCGGCCCTGGGCGAGACCGTCGCCGTCGTGCACACCGAGCTGCGCGCCGCGCTCGGCGGGACGACGGCGGACCTCGGGCGGCTCGCCGCCGGCTGGCGGTCCCGGCTCGACGCGGCCCTGCCCCAGGTCCCGGAGCTGGCCGAGCACGAGCACGCGATCCGCGCCGTCTACGACGCCGTCGGCACCTCGGGCGCGCCGCTGCCGGTCCAGCGGGTGCACGGTGACCTGCACCTGGGCCAGACGCTGCGCACGGCGGCGGGATGGCTGGTGATCGACTTCGAGGGGGAGCCGTCGGCACCCCTGCACGAACGCGCCCGGCCGGACTCCACGTTGCGCGACGTGGCCGGAATGCTGCGCTCGTTCGACTACGCCGCATACCACGAGGTGCTCTTCGCACCCACCACGCCTGCCGCCGGACCCGGGAGCGCGGCGCCGGCGGACAGCGCCCGGGCGACCGAGGCGGCCGCGGACTGGGCGGTGCGCAGCCGGTCGGCGTTCTGCGACGGCTACACCCGCGGCGCCGGCGCGGACCCGCGGGCGCAGGAGGCGGCGCTGCGCGCGTTCGAGCTGGACAAGGCCGTCTACGAGGCCGTCTACGAGACCCGAAGCCGTCCGACCTGGGCCCTGATCCCGCTCGCGTCGATCCGCCGGCTGGTCGCGACCGGCCCGGACCAGAGCTGACCCGCGGCCCGCGGCACATGGTCGGACGTCTCGACCGCGTCCCACAGGTACGCGCGCGGATCACGCGGCATAGAGGGGTTCCCGTGTCCTCTCCGCGGACGCGCGGAAGTACGGGTTGCGGATCGCGCTCAGAAGCACGACATCGACGGGCCGCCCGAGCAGGTCCTGCAGTCCGTGCTTGAGCTCCATGTAGGTCTCCGAGGAACCGGCCGCGGACGTGTCGAACTCGACCAGGACGTCGACATCGCTGTGCAGCTCGTCGAAGTCGCCCGCCACGGCCGACCCGAAGACGTCGAGTCTCTGAATCCCGAGCCTGCGACAGAGCGCGCGGATCTCATCGCTGCCCCTTTCCATGGTCAACGGGGCACCACTGCTGTCGAACGGGCTTCTGAGAGCAGTGGTGCCCCGTTGACCATGGAAAGCGTCGGTGCCGGGGTCGTAGGGGTGAGAGCGCGCTGCCACGAGCGAGCCGTCCGTCGCGCCCGTCGCTGCGGGGCCTGCTCCTGATCGCCACCGTCGGCACGGCCGATCGAGGTGTGCAGACCGGTCAACGGCCCCCACCAGCGCATCAGCTGCCGGGTGCTGAGAGTCGCGCGGAGGTCAGGTCGGTGAGCCGGCGCGACATTCCGCGAGCTGGTCCAGGTCCAGCCGGCGCATCGACGCGGTGTCCATCCGCTCCAGGACGGCAGCCATCGCGGCCCGGGCCCCACCCCGGTCCGGTACTCATAGAGCGGCAGCACGCCGACGAGCGCGCTCACGCAGGACCGGGCCCGTGCCGTCGAGTACCGCGATGCCGTGCCGATCGCACAACTCGTCCAACCGGCCGTCAGCGGCCATCGCCCGCAGCCGTGCGAGGCCATCGCGCGGGCCGTGAGATGCCGCGTCCATTCCCCCATCATGGCAGGTCCGGGGCTCGCCCGGCGCGCACGCTGCGATCGCACAACGGTCCGCCCCCGCGCTCGGCGACGGCTCGGTCGGCGCAGTACGGTTTCGCAGGTGACATCAGAGGAGACCCAGGCGATCGACCCCTGCGCCCCGGACCAGGCGACGACCGACCGGCTCCTGGGCGGTGCCCACCACGACCCGCACGGCGTCCTGGGAGCCCACCCGCACGCCGACGGCACGGTCGTGCGTGTGCTGCGTCCGCGCGCCGAGGCCGTCCACGTCCTGCCCAACGGCGACCGCGACCTGGCCCACCCGCTGACCCGGGTGCACGAGGCGGGCCTGTTCTCCGGCCTGGTCCCCGGCTCGGGCGGCGACTACCGGCTGCTCGTCGACTACGGCGACGGCGCCGAGAAGATCGTCGACGACCCGTACCGCTGGCTGCCCACGCTCGGCGACGTGGACCTGCACCTGATCGGCGAGGGCCGCCACGAGCGTCTCTGGGACGCCCTCGGCTCGCACCTGCAGAGCTACGACACCGCCTCCGGGCCGGTGACCGGCACCAGCTTCGCGGTGTGGGCGCCGAACGCCCGGGGCGTGCGTGTCACCGGCGACTTCGACGGCTGGGCCGGCTGGGCGCTGCCGATGCGCTCGCTGGGCAGCTCCGGGGTCTGGGAGATCTTCCTGCCCGAGGTCGGCGTCGGGGCCCGCTACAAGTTCCGCGTCCTCGGGCCGGACGGCAAGTGGCGGGACAAGGCCGACCCGATGGCCTTCGCCACCGAGATCCCGCCGCAGACCGCCTCGGTGGTCACCACCCCGGTGCACGAGTGGGGCGACGGCGAGTGGATGGCCGCCCGCGCGGACCGCAGCCCGCACGCCGAGCCGATGAGCGTCTACGAGCTGCACCTGGGCTCCTGGGTACCCGGCCTGGACTACCGCGAGATCGCGGATCGGCTGGTCGCCTACCTGGACCAGACCGGGTTCACCCACATCGAGCTTCTGCCGGTGGCCGAGCACCCGTTCGGCGGCTCCTGGGGCTACCAGGTCACCTCCTACTTCGCCCCGACGTCGCGGTTCGGCACCCCGGACGACTTCCGCTACTTCGTCGACACGCTGCACCGCGCCGGCTACGGCGTGATCGTCGACTGGGTCCCGGCGCACTTCCCGCGCGACGAGTGGGCGCTGGCCCGCTTCGACGGCACCGCCTGCTACGAGCACGCCGACCCGCGCCGCGGCGAGCAGCCCGACTGGGGCACGCTCGTGTTCGACTTCGGGCGCAACGAGGTCCGCAACTTCCTGGTCGCGAACGCGCTGTACTGGCTGGAGTCGTTCCACATCGACGGCCTGCGGGTCGACGCCGTCGCCTCGATGCTCTACCTGGACTACTCCCGCGCCGACGGTGCGTGGCTGCCCAACATCCACGGCGGCCGGGAGAACCTGGACGCGGTGGCGTTCCTGCAGGAGATGAACGCGACCGTCTACCGCGAGCACCCCGGCGCGGTCACGATCGCCGAGGAGTCCACCGCGTGGCCGGGCGTCACCCGCCCCACCTACATGGGCGGACTGGGCTTCGGCCTGAAGTGGAACATGGGCTGGATGCACGACACGCTCGACTACACCGGGCGCGACCCGATCCACCGCAGCTACCACCACAACCAGATGACGTTCTCGCTGATGTACGCGTTCAGCGAGAACTACGTGCTGCCGATCAGCCACGACGAGGTCGTGCACGGCAAGGG
>JAKDNL010000504.1 GCA_030451825.1 Pseudonocardia sp.
CGTCGGGGTATCGGTGAGGGAGACCCGGTGGTCCGGGGCCGCGCCGTTGGCCAGCACGTCGGTCGTGGGTGGCGCGGGATCGGAGGGGCTCTGGGTGTCGGGGCTCGCGGTGTCGGTGCTCGGCACCTCGGCGCTCCGGGTGTCGGTGCTCGGGGGTGTGCCGGTGGTCTCCGGGGGTGTGGCGCGTTCGAGGAAGCGCAGTAGTTCGACGGGGAAGGGCAGTACGAGGGTGGAGTTCTTCTCCGCGGCGACCTCGACGACGGTCTGGAGCAGCCGTAGTTGCAGCGCGGCGGGGTGTTCGGCCATCACCTCGGCGGCTTCGGCCAGCTTGCGTGAGGCCTGCAGCTCGCCCTCGGCGGTGATCACCCGGGAGCGGCGTTCGCGTTCGGCCTCGGCCTGGCGCGACATCGACCGCTTCATCGTCTCGGGCAGGGCGACGTCCTTGATCTCCACCCGGTCGATCTGCACGCCCCATCCGACGGCCGGGTTGTCGATCATCAGTTCGAGGCCCTGGTTGAGGCGTTCGCGGTTGGAGAGCAGGTCGTCGAGCTCGCTCTTACCGATGATCGAGCGCAGTGAGGCCTGTGCGACCTGCAGGATCGCGGAGCGGTAGTCCTGTACGTCGACCGCGACCCGCACCGGGTCGACCACTCGGTAGTACAGGACCGCGTCGACGCGGACGGTGACGTTGTCGCGGGTGATGCCGTCCTGGGCCGGTACCGGCTGGGTGATGACCTGCATGTTGACCTTGCGGAGCCGGTCGGCGACCGGCGCGATCAGTGCCAGGCCCGGGCCGCGGGTACGGGGCAGGACTCGGCCGAAGCGGAACACGATGCCCCGCTCGTACTGGGTGATGACGCGGGTGCTGGACCCGACCAGCACCAGGATCGCGATCGCGATCAGTACAACGATGGTGATGATCATGTCGCCCTCCGGTGTTCGTCCCTGCGTCGTCCCGTGCTGCGCTCGTGTCACGTGATTCGTCGAGCCCGGCCGGGCTCGGCGCGTGGGTGGTGCTCAGGTCGCGAGGTTGTCGTCGCGTGGTGTGTTGTCGGAGGTGGTCGCGTAGCACCACCGCCAGGCCAGCCAGAGCAGCCCGGTCACGGTGACCAGCCCCAGCGCAGCGCCGGCGGCGCCGGCCACCAGCAAGACCGCGGCGAGCACCATCACCACCGCGATCGCGATCGCGGCCGGCAGCCTGAGCTGGGGGCCGCGCATCCGCCGCGCGCGGGTGTCGAAACGCCGCGGGAACTCCGGATCGTCGTCGAGCAACCGGCGTTCGAGCTCACGCAGGGTCTTCAGCTCGTGATCACTGAGCATGATGGGCCTCCGGTGATGAGGTGACCACGCCGCCCGGGCGGTTTGTCCGGTCCGCAGCAATCTGTATCGTAGCACGACACATCGTGGCGCGATACAGTCTGCGGATGGCGGGACGGGATGCGGTGTACGCGTGGTGGGATGTGGGCGTGGCGACCGATGACGACCTGGCGAAGGGCTCGCTGACCAAGCAGGACTTCGAGGCGCTGGCCCGGTTCCGCTTCGGGATCCGCCGCTACCTGCGCTTCAGCGAGGAGACCGTGCGCAGCCACGGGGTGACCCCGCAGCACTACCAGCTGCTGCTGGCCCTGAAGGGCTACCCCGAGCGGGAGTGGGCCTCGGTCCGCGAGCTGGCCGACCGGCTCCAGCTCCGCCACCACAGCGTCGTCGAGCTGGTCAACCGCGCGCAGGCCCAAGGCCTGGTGGAACGCGCGCCACACCCCGACGACGCCCGCGCGGTCCGGGTACTGCTGACCCACGACGGAGAGCAGATCCTGACTCGCCTCAGCGCGCTACACCGCGACGAGCTGCGCCGCATGAACGCGACCCTGGTGCCCCCGACCTGGCACGACGACCCGGCGACGAACGGCGCGATGTCCACACCGGACGGCGGCCGCGAGCCGTGAGCGACACCGCCCGCCCGGATCAGCTCGTGTCGGCCCAGCCGCGAGCGTGGGCGCTACCTGCCTGCCCGGAATCGCTTGACGAACCGCTTCTGCCACGGAGTCTCGACAGCTCGCTTCGAGTAGTGGCTCCGGGCGTACCCGACGGCCTGATCGGCCGGCACGCCGTCGAGCACCGCGAGGCATGCCATCGCGGTTCCGGTGCGTCCGGCTCCGCCGCCACAAGCGACCTCGACACGTTCTGATCCTGCTCGATCGAGCAGCTCCCGCAAGCTCGCCGCGAACGCCGCCGGGTCGCTCGGCAGCCAGAAGTCCGGCCACCTCACCCATCGAGACGGCCAGTCGACGGGCGCGGGTTCCTTACCGAGCAGGTAGAGCGCGAAGCCCGGGTCCGGCCCGGCCGGTGGTGGCTTCCGGAGGCCGCGCCCGCGGACGAGGCGCCCCGATGGAAGCGCCATCACGCCGGGCTCATCCTTCGGCCACGTGGTGGTCACGGGTCCTCCAGATCGGATCGGCGGGAAGCTCGACGGCGATCCTGCCATCGAGATGTCCGGCCCGGCGGCCCCGGGGAACTCAGTCCCTGCGTGTCGCCCGGTCCTCGGCCTCCCGCCAGATCCGGCCGGCGATCGGCTGCCTGCCCTCCTCCACGAGGTGTCCGACCAGCCCGATCGCGCGGGCCATCACACCGAGACCGCGGACGACGTTCTGCGGGAGGTCCATCGCGGTGGCGATGGCGCCGATCGCGCCGGTGACGTTGATCGGGAGGACCTTGCCGGTGCGGGCCTCGGCGGCCGCGACCGCCGACGCGATCGTGACCTCCTTCCCCAGGGCGCCGCGGTCCCCGGCCTCGGTCACCCGGTGCACAAGCCGGTCGACGAACGTCGCTGTATCCCGGTCTACCACGAGGGCAGCGTCGGCAACTCGCCCTCATGCCGCAGATCCTCCACCTGCGCACGGGCCAGGAAGGGCGGCAGCGCCTCGTAGAAGCCCGCGGTCCGGTGCGGGCCGCGCCATCGAGTCATGCGGTCGGTCGACCGCATACCGGCCCCCGCAGCCGCAGCGCACCGATGACGGCGTAGCTGCCGGTGAGCCCACCGAGCGCGAGCACGGCGGTGCGCGGCAGGTCCCGGCGACGCAGGTGACCCAGCGCGGCGAGGGTGTCCGCGACGTCCACGAACAGCGTGAGCCGCTGCCAGCGACGCCGCTGCGTGGTGGGTTCGGTGAGGTAGCCGGCGCCGAGGGCGATCGCGCGCCCGGCGAAGATCCGCGTCAGGTAGGTCAGCCCCGGGCTGGGCTCGACGCCGAGCGACCGCGCCAGTGCCGACGGTGCGGCCAGGCTCGCTGCGCCGAGCACGATCCGGCCCAGGGCCAGGCCCTCGAGGGCCGGATCGCGTTCCGCTGTGGTCTCGTGGGTTCGCATCCCGCGAGGCTGCAGGCCGCCGGGCTGGGGCTCAATAACCTCGCAGGTAACGGTGCCCGTTCAGGCCCGGACCCGGTGCTGCTCGCGGTCGCCGCGTGCGGGGCGTGCCACAGCGACGTCCACAAGCTCGAGGGGCACGGCCTCGTCGCACCGCCGTTCGTGTTCGGGCCGCAGCAGGTCGCGGCGGCCCTGCGGGACTTCTTCGGCGGCCGGTGACCACGATGACCAGAGCCGGCTCCGGGTCATCGATCGTCGGTCGCATCGGCCACGGCCGACCCGTCTCTGCCGGCTCGGTCGAGTTCCCGCTCCCCGACACGCATCTTGTGGCGACGGCCGAATCGGGGTAGAAACGTGTTGGGCAATCGCCCAGGGCGAGTGACCTGGAGGTCATGGATGACGTCGGCGCAGCGGGGACACGAGGTACGGCAGCGCCTGCTCGACGCCGCCGCGGAGCTGATCGCGGAGCGGGGATGGGCGGCGGTGAGCACCCGCGCCGTCGCGGAGCGGGCCGGGCTTGCGTCCGGGCTGGTGCACTACCACTTCGCGTCCGTGCAGGCGCTGCTGTCCCAGGCTGCGCTCGCGGTGATGCACCGGGTGGCGGCGGAGACGGGCCCGCTGTTGGCGGGGGTCGGCGATCGGTCCGAGCTCGCGGAGGCGCTGGCCGCCTCGCTCGACGCCTACAGCGGGACAGACCCGGTGTCGGTGCTGTTCGTCGAGACGTACCTGGCAGCGACCCGCGACCCCGAGCTGCGCACCGGTGTCGCGGAGGTGATCGTGCAGTTCCGCGCCGTGCTGGCCACCAGGCTCGCCGAGCTCGGGGTCGTGGAGCCCGAGAGCACGGCGGCCGTGCTGGGCGCGGCGATGGACGGGCTGGTGCTCCAGCGGGCACTCGATCCGAAACTCTCGGCGGACGCGGTACGTCCGGTCATCCGCCGGACATTGGTGACAACCGGACGGCAGGAGGAGGACGGACGATGATGCGAGCAGTGATCTGCGGAGCCGGGATCGCCGGGCTGGCGCTGGCGAACAGGCTGGCCACGGCGGGGTGGGACGTCGTGGTGCTGGAGCGTTCGCCGGGGCCGCGCTCCCAGGGATACATGATCGACTTCTTCGGTGCCGGGTACGACGCGGCGGAAGCGATGGGAATCGCGCCGCGGCTGCACGACCTGGGCTATCACGTGCACGAAGCGGCGTTCATCGGCGCGGACGGCCGAAGCCGGGGCCGGTTGGGCTACGACCAGTTCGCCGACGTCGTCGGCGGCAGGCTGCTCAGCATCATGCGGCCCGACCTCGAGCTGGCCCTGCGCGAGAGCCTGCCGGCAGGCGTGCGTATCCGATACGGGTCCAGGCCGGTGCGGGTCGACGACACCAGCAGCGACGGGGTCCGGGTGACCCTCGCCGATGGCGAGACCCTGACCGCGGACCTGCTGGTCGGAGCGGACGGCATCCACTCCGCGGTGCGGGCGATGGTCTTCGGCCCGGAAACCGACTACTTGCGCCACCTCGGATTCCACACCGCGGCGTTCAGCTTCGTCGATCCCGTGCTGCACGCTCGCGTGCGGGACCGGTTCCACCTCACCGACACGATCGATCGGCAGATGGGCCTCTACGGCTTGCGTGACGACCGGGTCGCGGTGTTCGCGGTCCACCGCACCGACGACCCCGCCCTGCCGGAGGACATACCGGCGGCGTTGCGGGCCGAGTACGGCTCGTTGGGCTGGGTCGTGCCCGACGCGCTGGCGCACTGCCCGCCCGCGGACGAGGTGTACTACGACCAGGTCGCGCAGGTCGTGATGCCGTCCTGGCACCGCGG
>JAKDNL010000505.1 GCA_030451825.1 Pseudonocardia sp.
GGCCCACGAAGGGTCGCCGGACCAGAGCGGATCGTCGCGGATTTCGCCGGGAGTGGTGGCGGCGAACTCGAGGAAGTCACGGTTGAGATGCGATTGGTCGACATACCCGCAGTCGGCCGCGACGGTCGCCAGTTCCGCGCCGGCGCTGAGGAGCCGGAGGGCACGATCGAATCGGACGATCCGGGCGGCGCGCTTGGGGCTGACACCGACCTGGTTCTTGAAGCGGCTCCAGAAGCGGGTCCGGCTCCAGCCGTAGCCGTGCGCCAACGCGGCGACGGGCACCTGCCCTCCGGTACGCCGGATTCGCCGCCAGGCGTCGGTGATCTCCGGATCCACGCGGTGGCTTTCGCGATAGCGCTGGGCGAGACCATCGTGGACAAGGGCGAAGCGGAGATCCCAGCTGTTCGCCTCGACGAGACGTGACCTGAGCCGTTCCGCGTCGGCTCCCCAGATCTCGTCCAACGTGATCAGTCGATCGTTGATCTCGACGGGCGATACGTCCAGGACGGCCGCCGCCACTAGCGGCGACAGCTGAACCTCGAGACAGTCGATGGCGGTTCCGCCGACCCGACCCGCCGGCGGCGCCATGCCGCCGACCATCCCGTTCGCCTTCCCGACCGATCCGATCGACTGGAACGAACCGGTCGTGCAGTTGAGGATGATCCCGCACACCGGCCAGGGGAAGATCCTCTTGACGAACGAGGCCCCCGTCCGGAACCCGACCGTCCGGATGCCATCGAGTGGCAGCGGACGCGACGGGAGCACCATCCCCACCGTGGCGCTTGCCGTGCCTGCGGTCATCGTCACCCGGGATGGCCGTCGCGTCTGTCCATGGGCGCAACCTCAGCAGGGGCGATCCAGCCGCGTCTTGGACGAATGTTCAGGTGCCCTCAGCCCGTAAGGGCGGTGTGCTCAGTGTGCTCGTCGAGGCGCCAGGCAGGCTCGTCGGTCCAGGACGGGTCCTGGCGGAGTTCCCCAGGAGTCGCGGCGGCGAGGTCGAGGAAGTCCCGGCTGAGATGTGACTGGTCGGCGTACCCGCAGCCGGCAGCGACGGCCGCCAGATCGACATCGGCACTGATCAGGCGGAGGGCGCGATCAAATCGGACGATCCTGACGGCGCGCTTGGGACTCACACCCACCTGTGTCTTGAAACGACTCCAGAAACGGGTTCGGCTCCAGCCGTAACCTTGTGCCAGATCGGCGACGGTGACCTGCCCGCCGGTTCTCCGGATTCGCCGCCAGGCATCGGCGACTTCCGGATCCACCGTGCAGCTCTCACGATAGCGTTGGGTGAGGCTTTCGTGGACCAGAGTGAAGCGGCGATCCCAGCTCGGTGTCTCGACGAGCTGTGACCGGAGCCGTTCCGCATCGGCTCCCCAGATCTCGTCCAGCACGATCGGCGAATCGTCGAGCTCGACCGGAGATATGCCGAGAACAGCCGTCGCCACCAGCGGCGAAAGCTGTACCTCGATACCATCGATACCCGATCCGCGGACCTGACCCACTTGCGGTGTCATTCCCGTAACCAGTCCGCTCGACTTCTCGGTCACACCGGCCGACTGCAAGGATCCCGTCGTACAGTGGACGATGATTTTGCACGAAGGTAAGGGAAGGATCCTCGTGCTGAACGAGGCGCCCAACCGGAACCCGTGCGTCCACAATCCCTCGAGCGGAGGCTGGCGAGGTGGGAACGCCAGCTCGACCTGGGACCTCACAAGTACCTCCGACGGACGGACGACACGGACCAACCTAGTCTCACCGAGGCTCCTCCACGATCAGAAAATGCGGTCGGATCGCGCGGCCCTCCCCTGTTAGCGTCGCCGACGTGCAACTCCCGCTGTACCTCTGACCGGTACCCGAGCACCCGCCCCCACACGACGTGTGGCCGCGGGTCGCTGACGCCTGTTCCGACCCGTTTCGGGTCTTCCGTCAGCTCACGGAGCTCCTGCAACCCACGCTGTGATCGCGGTGGGCGGAGCTCTGCTCGGAGGAGACATGCCACTCACCCCTACCTGCCCGTTGCCCGCCGGAGAGCGGGCACAGCTCACGGCGACCGGTATCCACATCGATCGAGGCGGCCGGACGGTTCTCTCCGGCGTCGACATGACGGTCACGCCGCTGTCGCGGTGGGGCGTCGTCGGCGAGAACGGCCGCGGCAAGTCCACGCTGCTGCACATCCTCGCCGGTGTGCTCGAACCGGACGCCGGGACCATGCACCGCATCGGCACCGTCGGCGTCGCGGAACAGGAGATGCGGGCGACCGACGGCCGCACCGTCGCCGACCTGATCGACGTCGAGCTCTCCGACGCCAGGGCCGCTCTGTCCGCGCTCGACCTCGGCACGCAGAGACTCGCCGACGGGCGTCCCGGCGCCGCCGAGGAGTACGCGGCTGCCCTGACCGCCGCCGAGGTGACCGGCGCGTGGGACGCCGACCGGCGCGTCGACCTCGCGCTGGAGAACCTCGGTGCCATCACCGACCGGTCGCGGCTTCTGCTCGAGCTGTCGGTCGGTCAGCGCTACCGCGTCCGGCTCGCGTGCCTGCTGGGCACCACGCACGACTTCCTCCTGCTCGACGAGCCCACGAACCATCTCGACGCCGCGGGGCTCGACTTCCTGACCGCCGAGCTGCGCAGCGCTCAGAACGGCGTGGTGCTCGTCAGCCACGACCGCGCGCTGCTCTCCGACGTGGCCACAACGATGCTCGACCTCGATCCGAGCCGCGACGGCATGCCCCGCGTCTACGGCGGAGGGTTCGCCGGGTACCAGGAGGGACGGCGCGCCGAGCGGGAACGCTGGGCGGCCGAGCACGAGCAGCAGCAGGCCGAACACGCCCGCCTCACCCAGGATCTCTCCGAGGCACAGAACCGGCTCGTCGCCGGATGGCGCCCGGGCAAGGGCACCGGCAAGCACCAGCGGGCGACCCGCGCACCTGCGCTCGTGCGTTCCGTGCACCGGCGGCGCGACGACCTCGAGGACCACGCGGTCACGATGCCCCCACCGCCGCAACGGTTCCGGATGCCGGAACTGCCGTCACGGCCCGGTGCGACGCTGCTCGGCGCCGAGGAGGTCACCGTCGCCGGGCGACTCGACCGGCCCGTCACGGCAGCGCTCGTCTCCGGTTCCCGGCTCGTGGTCACCGGCGTCAACGGAGCCGGCAAGTCGACGCTGCTGGCAGTGCTCGCCGGCCGGATCGAGTCGACCACCGGCCGGGTGCGCACCGCGCGCACCGCCCGGGTGCAACTGCTGACACAGGAGTCACCACGAGCGGGCTCGCGGCGTGCCCGTGACGTGTTCGCCGCCCACCTGGGCCGGCTCGTCAGCACCGGCGTCCTCGCCGAGAATGACGCGGCCTCGCTCGGGTCCCTCGGTCTGCTCTCCTCCGCGGACGCCGGCAAGCCGCTGTGTGAGCTGTCGATGGGACAGCAACGCCGGCTCGACCTCGCGATGACGCTGGCGTCCCGCCCGCACGTCCTGCTTCTCGACGAGCCGACGAACCACCTCTCGATCGCCCTCGTCGACGAGCTCACCGAGGCGCTGCAGGCCACCGACGCAGCCGTGGTGCTCGCCACCCACGACCGGCAGCTCCAACGCGACGTCGGATCGTGGGACCGGCTCGCGCTGAAACCCGGCGCCGCTGCCGCGCAGTTCGGCCGACCGGCAGCGCACCGTGGAGGCCGACCAGCCCGTCGCCGAGCACAGGTGCGCGAGCCCGATCCGGGCGTCGCGCGCGAGCGCCCCGATCAGCTGCCGGTCGCGCTCGGAGACCAGGCAGCCTCGAGCAGGCGCTGACCCACTGGTTCGGCCGCCCCGAGGAACGACCCGGGCTCTAGACGTGGTCGTTTCTGTTCCAGAACTGATGGGTGAGGCCATCAGGCGAGCTGACCGACTCGACGGTGAAGCGGTCCTCGACGCCGCTCGATCCTTCCCAGAGGGATACGCCTCGCCCGAGTGTGATCGGCACGGTCACCAGATGCATGAAGTCGACCAGGTCGGCCTCCAGGAACTGACGCACCGTCGACGGTCCTCCGCCGATCCGGACGTCGAGACCGTCCGCGGCCTCCTGGGCCAGGCGAAGCACCTCGTGCGGTGACCCGTCCACGAAGCGGATGCTCGTCCCGTTGGGAAAGTCGATCGCCGAGTGTGGATGGTGACTCATGACGAACACCGGTGTCCGGAACGGCGGCTCCTCGCCCCACCAGCCCCGCCACCCATCGTCCGGCCACTCGCCGACCTGCGGGCCGAACTTGCGCCGTCCCATGATCTCGGCGCCGATGCCCTGACCCCACAAGCTGGTCAGGGCGCGGTTTAGCGTGACGGGAGCATCGACCTTGTCGATCCCATGGATGAAGCGGCCGTCGAACCCCGAGAAGAGGCGCTCAGCACCGCCGATCGGGGCGTCGAACGTCACGTGCTCGCCCGCGGAGTAGCCGTCGAGGGAGATGGACATGTTGTGGACCCGAGTACGGGTCATGGAGGCTCCTTCAGTGATCGGGTGGGCCGTCAACACGAAGATCGACCGACGGGGATCGCCGAACTCATCGGTGAACGCGCAGTGATCGTGCACACCTGGCCGTCGCGGGTACCGGGTTCCGCACCGGCCCGATCTGGGCAACGATGTTGCAATGAGGTTCGCGACCACGATCGAGCTCGCTGGGAAGACCGCCACCGGCTTCGAGGTGCCAGCCCAGGTCGTCGACGAGCTCGGCTCCGGGAAGCGGCCCGCCGTCACCGTGACGGTCGGCGGGCACCGCTACCCGAGCACGGTCGCGGTGATGGGCGGTCGGTTCATGGTGCCGCTGAGCGCGGAGAACCGGACCGCGGCCGGGCTCGCCGCGGGCGACGAGGTGGAGGCGGAGCTGGTCCTGGATACGGCGCCGCGCGAGCTCGTCGTCCCGGACGACCTGGCCGCCGCGATCGCAGCCGACGCCGCGGCGCAGGGTTCTTCGAATCGCTGTCCTACTCGAACCGGCGCCGGCACGTGCTCTCGATCGAGGGCGCGAAGACCGACGCGACCCGAGCGCGCCGGATCGCCAAGGCCGTCGAGGATCTGCGCGCCGGGAAGAAGTAGCGCTCGCGCACCGCCGCACCCCGCGGTCGGCCGCGCAGCCCCCTGACGTCGAACGAGCGTGGCTTTCGTTGCGTTCGACGCGACGGATGCCACGTTCGTT
>JAKDNL010000506.1 GCA_030451825.1 Pseudonocardia sp.
GGGGGTTTGGTGGGGTGGCGGCGTGCGGGGGGGCGGGGGCGGTTATCGGGGCGGGGTGTTTGTTACCCCCCGCCACGGGTCAGATCGTGGGGTGGTGGCGGCGGCCGGGGGTGCGGGTCCAGCGTTCGGAGTCGACCATCCGCGCGGACAGCTCGGCGCGCAGCCTCATCGGCTCGACGACGGCGTCCACGACCAGGTCGGAGCCCATCCGCAGCAGGTTGATGTCGGCCTGCTGCTCCGTCGCGCGGGCGGCGACGAACTCGGCGCGCTCCTCCGGGTCCTCGATCGCGGCGATCTTGTTGGCGTACACGGCGTTCACCGAGGCCTGCGCGCCCATCGGACCGATCGTGGCCGTGGGCAGGGCGAGCGTGGCGCGCGGCTCGAAGCCGGGTGCGCACATCGCGTAGAACCCGGCGGCGTAGGCCTTGCGCAGCACCACGGTGTACTTCGGCACCTCGGCCGAGGCCATCGCGACGATCATCTTGGCGCCGTGCCGGATGATCCCCTGGCGCTCGACCTCGACCCCGACCATGAAGCCGGGCACGTCCTGCAGGAACACCAGCGGGATGTTGAACGCATCGCACAGCGAGATGAACCGGGCCGCCTTGTCCGCGGAGTCGACGAAGATCGCGCCGCTGCGTACGGCCGGCTGGTTGGCCACGATCCCGATCACTCGCCCGTCCAGGCGGGCCAGGCCGGTGACCATCTCCTGCGCCCAGCGGGCCTTGATCTCGAAGAACGTGCCCGCGTCGACCAGTCGATCCACGACGGAGCGCACGTCGTAGGCGGTGTTCGGATCGGTAGGGACGAGGTCGCCCCAGTCGTCGCGCTCGGGTCCGCGCGACGGGGCCGCCGCGGGCGGGGAACGGAAGTCGTCGGGCAGGTAGGACAGCAGCAGCCGGGCGGCGGCGATCGCCTCCCAGTCCTCGTCGAAGACCTCGTCGCCGCAGCCGGAGACACCGGCGTGCATCATCGCGCCACCCATCTCCTCCAGCGTGGTCTTCTCGCCGGTGACCTTCTCCGCGACCCGCGGGCTGGCCAGGTACATCGAGGCGTTGCCGTCGACCATCCCGACCCAGTCGCAGAACGCCGGCATGTAGGCCCCGCCGGCCGCGCTCGGGCCGTGCAGGCAGCACAGCTGCGGCACCCGGCCGGAGAGCTTCACCTGCATCTGGAAGATCGCCGACGCACCGCGCCGGCCGGGGAAGAAGCCCATCTGGTCGGTCAGCCGGCCACCGGCGGAGTCCACCAGATAGACGACCGGGAGCAGGTCGCGGTCCGCGCGCTCGAGGATCCGGACCTGCTTCTCGCACGTCAGCTCGCCCCAGGACCCGGCCTTGACGGTGAAGTCGTGCGCGATCACCGCGACCGGGCGGCCCTCCACGCGTCCGACGCCGGTGATCACGCCGTCCGCGGGCAGCCCGGCGCCCGTCGCGGTGGCCAGCAGCCCGTCCTCGACGAACGAGTCCGGGTCGAACAGCACGGCGAGCCGGTCGCGGACCGGGAGCTTGTCCGGCCAGCGGGACGGGTCGCCGCCGGCGCGGGCGCGTTCCGCGGCACGGGTGACGTCCTGCGCCGTCGGCGCGGCGTCCGGTACCGGGACGTCCTCGGGTGCGGTCACGGCGCCAGGACCGATGGTCGGCTCCGCCGTCACGAGCGCATCCCGCGGGTCATGATCTCCAGCTGGATCTCGTCGGTGCCGCCGCCGATCCGCAGGACGCGGACGTCGCGGTAGTGCCGGGCGACCGCGGACTCGTCGAGGAACCCCGCGCCGCCGAAGAGCTGCACGGCGTCGTCGGCGACCCGGTTGGCCATCACCGCGGCCAGGTACTTGGCCCGGGCGACCGACTGTCCGGCCTCCGGGTGACCGGCGTCCAGGCGCGCCGCGGCCTGGTAGGTGACCAGGCGCGCGGCCTCCAGCTCGATCTCCATCTCGGCGACCTTGTGCCGGACCGTCTGCAGCGCGCTCAGCGGAGCGCCGAACACCTCGCGCTCGACGACGTAGCGTCGCGACAGGTCCAGACACTCGGCGGCGTGCCCGATCCCCATGCCGGCCAGCGCGATCCGCTCCAGCTCGAAGCCGTCCATGATCTGGTAGAAGCCGCGGCCCTCGGCGCCGACGATGTCCTCGCGGGACACTGCGACGCCGTCCAGGACGACCTCGCGGGTGTCCGAGGAGTGCCAGCCCATCTTCTTCAGCGGGCGGGAGAACGACAGGCCGGGCGCGCCGGCCTCGACCGCGAACAGCGTGATGCCGCGGTGCCCGGGCTCACCGGTGCGGGCACCGACGACGAGAACGTCGGCCAGCCCGGCGTTGGTGATGAACATCTTGCGGCCGTCGAGCAGCCAGTTGTCATGTGTGGGGCCATCGTCGGTCGCCCTTGCCCGGCTGGTGATGCCGGCGACGTCGGAGCCGGTACTCGGCTCGGTCACCGCGATCGCGGCCACCGCCTCGCCGGAGGCGATCGGGCCCAGCCAGCGCTGCTGCTGTGCCTCGCTGCCGTAGCGGACCAGGTGCGTGCCGGCCATGTACGCGCTGACCAGCGGGCTGATCGCGATCCCACCGCTGGCGCGGGCCAGCTCCTCGGACAGCAGTGCCACCGCGAGGCTGTCGCCCTCGCTGCCGCCGAACTCCTCCGGCGTGCACAGGCCGAGGATCCCGGCCGCGCCGAACTGCTTCCACAGCTCGCGCGGGAACACACCCGACGTCTCGGCCTCGTCCACCAGCGGACGGACCTGCTTGTCCACGAACGCGCGGCAGGTGGCCGCGAAGTCCGCGTGCTCCTCGTCGAGCTCCCAGGTCATCTCGCCTCCACCGACGATTCATCGACCGACCGGGCGGTCGGGACCAGTAGAGTGACCGCGACCACGCCCTGTCAAGCCCGGCCCGGAGGGAGATGCGGTGAGCGCCGACGTCCACACCAGCCGCGCGGACCGTCAACGCGTCCGGGTGCTCGCGACGGCGGCGGACATCTTCAGCCGGCGCGGCTTCCGGGCGACGTCGATGAACGAGATCGCGGCCGCGGTCGGGTTGTCCAAGCCGACGCTCTACCACTACTTCCGCAGCAAGGAGGAGCTGCTCGTCCGGCTCTACTCCGACGTGCTGGACGAGAGCCTGGCGATGGCCCTGGAGGTGGTGGACTCCGAGCCGACCCCGCTGGAGGCGGTGCGCGAGCTGATCCGCTCCCGGGTCGTCTACACCTGCCGGCGCCAGGCGCTGCTCAAGGTGTGTTTCGAGGAGGAGCACGAACTGCCCGCCGAGCTCGCCGAGCAGCTCCTGCGCCGTCGCCGCGCGTTCGAGGACCTGTTCAGCGCCGCGCTGGACGCGCACCTGCGCGCGCACCCGTCGATCGAGATCGGGATGCCGCCGAAGGTCTGGGTGAACATGGTCCTGGGCGCGGCGAACTGGACCTACAAGTGGTTCCGCGAGTCCGGCGACTGCACCCCGGAGCAGCTCGGGGACCGGATCGCGGCGAGCCTGACGGCCGGGATCACCCCGGCCTGAGATGTGATGCCGCGCCGCTGCCCACGGGCACGACCCCGCCCGCCTTTCAGCAGTTCCGACGATGAACGGGCATCGGGAGCGGTGGAGCCTGGTCCGGCACGAATGGCCGACCGCGTCGGCCTCACCCCGTGCTCGCCCGAGACCGCGGCGGGCCGACGACGCCGGGAAGCGGCGGGAACGGCGACACCATGACGCAGACGTTGAGCAGCGAGTTCGACGACCTCCGGACTGCGCTGTCCGGGCGCGTGATCGCTCCCGGCGACCCTGACTACGACCAGGCCAGGGCCGTCTGGAACGCCGAGATCGACCGGCGTCCCTCGGTGATCGCGCGGCGCACCTCGACCACCGACGTGGCCGCCGCGCTGGGCTGGGCCGCCCGGCACTCGCAGCCGGTGTCGGTACGCGGCGGGGCACACAACGTCGCCGGCACCTCCGTCGCCGACGACGCCCTGATGATCGACCTGAGCCTGATGCGGGAGGTGGTCGTCGACCCGGAGGCCCGCCGGGCCCGGGTGGGCGGCGGCGCCCTGCTGGCCGACCTCGACGCCGCCGCCCAGGCGCACGGGCTGGCGGTACCCGTGGGCGTGATCGGGCACACCGGCGTCGCCGGGATCACCCTGGGCGGCGGGATGGGCTGGCTGACCCGCAAACACGGGCTCACCACCGACAACCTCGTCTCCGCCGAGGTCGTACTGGCCGACGGCCGGATCGTGCACGCCTCGGCCGACGAGCACCCGGACCTGTTCTGGGCGCTGCGTGGCGGCGGCGGCAACTTCGGGGTCGTCACGGGGTTCGAGTTCACGCTGCACCCGGTGCACCCGATGGTCGAGTTCGCGCTGCTGTTCTGGCCGCTGGAGCAGGGCACCGAGGTGCTGCGCCTGGCCCGCGACGTCCTGGCCGACCTGCCGGACGAGCTGAACATCATCGTGGGAGCGCTGAACGCCCCACCCGAGCCGTTCGTGCCCGAGGAGCACCACTTCGCACCGGGCTATGCCCTGCTCGTCACCGGGTTCGGTGCCGACGTCGGCACCGAGCATGCCCGGCTCGTGGCCAGGCTCCGGGACGCGCTTCCCCCACTGTTCGACATGGCTGCCCCCATGCCCTACGTCGCGCTGCAGCAGATGCTCGACGAGGCCAACGCCTGGGGCAGCCACGCCTACGTGAAGAACACCTACATCACCGGCCTGTCCGACCCGGTGATCGGCGTGATGACCGAGCACGTCCCGCGCAAGACGTCCCCGACCTCGCTGGTGCTCATCTACCCGCTCGACGGCGCGTACAGCTCGGTCGGCGAGGACGAGACGGCCTTCGGCGGCGGGCGCTCGCCGCGGTCGATCGTGTTCATCGTCGGATACACCCCCGATCCGGAGGTCCTCCCGGCCGAGCGCGCCTGGGTCCGGGAGTTCCACTCCGCGATGGCACCGCTCGGGATCGGCCGGGAGACCTACGTCAACGAGCTGCCGGAGCCGGATGACGACAAGCAGCTCCGCGACGCCTACGGCCGCGAGAAGTACGAGCGGCTGGCCCGCGTCAAGGCCGACTACGACCCCGGCAACGTGTTCAACAGCAACACCAACATCAAGCCTGCCTGACGGCCCGTGCGCGGAAACCCTCGGCCCCGCGCCGATATACCCCCACCCCCTACCCCAGCCGCGGCG
>JAKDNL010000507.1 GCA_030451825.1 Pseudonocardia sp.
GACTCCCCGGCGACGGCCGAGGTGGTCGAGACCCCGGCGGACGGCGACGCCGACCTCCGAACCGAGGAGGAGCCGGACCTCGGCACCGGTGACGACCGGCCCCCGTACCCAGGATCCTGCCGGACAGGCGACGAGACGGGGCACGACGACACCCGGTACGACGAGGCGGGGCTCCAGGACGGCCCGTCCGTCGACGTGGCGGACGACGATCACCCGGACCCCGATCACCCAGACCGGGATCACCCGGACCGGGGCCTCGGGGACGCCGCCGGACCCGCCGTCACCGGGGACCGGGACACCGACGCCCGAACCCAGCACCCGGCAGCGCAGGATCCGCCGGGTCGGCCGCGTCCGGACCCGTCCGGGAACGGGCATCGCCTGGGCACCGCCCCGTCCCGTGACGGTGTCGGCGGACCCGCACCCGGTCCGGACCTCGGCGGACGTCTGAACCCGAACGAGCAGGAGCTGCTCCGCCGCCTGCAGGAGGAGCTGGCGGCACGGGACGACGGCGCCCCGGGGCACGGCCCGCACAACGGGTCGGCCCGCCCCGACGCCGGCTGACCGCCGGCCGGGGGTCGACGTGGGGGTCGACGGGCCGGGGCGACGAGCCGGTGGCGACCGGCTGGGGGCCGGTTGACCAGGGGTCGGCTCAGCCGGCGGCCCGGAGCACCTGACCGATGAGCTCCTGCAGGTGCAGAGCCCGTGCCGCGTCCACTGGCAGATCCGTCCGGCCCTGCTCGATCGCCGACGCCAGGTCGTCGAGCAGACGTCGGTAGCAGGCCGCGGCGTCCGACGGCCGACGGTCGAGGCGATGCCGTCCGGCCGCGCCGAACACCGTCGCCTCGAACTCGGTGGGATCGACCGGCAGCCGCAGCGACAGCGTCACGGAGCTGTGCGCACCGCCGGCGTGTGCCAGCCCGAACCGCCACAGGTCGGGCTCCGCGCGGTGCGCGAGATCCACCCCGATCACACGGCCGAGCGCGGCGTCGAGCAGGTCGATCACGTGCGGCCCGATGTCGAGCAGCGCGCCGTGCTCGGCCCGCCACGCCGATCCGCTGTACGGGCCGCCGAGCAGCCCGCCGGAGAGCCAGCGGGCGGAACCGGTCGTGTCCGGACCGGCGGCGCCGTCCGGGATGGCGTCCAGCCACGCCCGGACGTCGGGGTCGAAGCGCAGTGTCAGCATCGTGGCCGAGCAGACCCCGGCCGCGGACACGGCCCCGGCCACCGCGCGAGCCCCGGCCAGGTCCTGGGCCAGCGGCTTCTCCAGGACGACGTGCCGCCCGGCCGCGGCCGCCCGGGGCGCCAGCTCGCCCTGCACGGCCGGCGGGACCGCGAACGCGACGGCCTCGCACACGTCGAGGAGGTCGTCGAGGCGCGCGAACACCCGCCCGCCGAACCTGCCGGCGATCTCCCGCGCCGCCTCCGGACGGCGGGTCCAGGTGCCGGCGAGCTCCCAGCGCGGGTGCGCCGCGATCGCGGGGGCGTGTACCGCGTGGGCCCACGGCCCGGCGCCGACCAGCCCGATCCGTCGCCGTCCCCCGCTCATGTGGCGATTCTCCACACCGCTGTCCGGCCGCCGCAGATGACCTAGGGTCGCCAGCATGAGCACGCCCCGGGCCGACGCCCCTGACACGCCGGTCGTGCCGCGCCCGGCGGCGACCGTACTGCTGGTACGCGACGACCCGGACCCACCGGCCGGGCGTACCCCCCTGCAGGTGTTCCTGCAGCGCCGGGTGGCCGGGATGGCGTTCGCCGGCGGTATGACGGTGTTTCCCGGCGGCGGCGTCTCATCGACGGATACCGTCGATCCGGTGCGCTGGCGCGGCCCGGACCCGGTGTGGTGGGGGAGGCGTCTGGAGACGACCCCGGAGCTGGGCGGGTCGCTGGTCTGCGCCGCGGTCCGGGAGACGTTCGAGGAGTGCGGGGTGCTGCTGGCCGGGCCCGACGGCGGCGACCCGGCCCCGTTGCCGGAGGCACGCGCCCTGCGCACCGACCTGGTCGAGCGTCGGAGCACGCTCGGCGACCTGCTCGCCGCACACGACCTGGTGCTGCGCGCGGACCTGCTGCGCGGCTGGGCCCGCTGGATCACCCCGCCGTCCAACCCGCGACGCTACGACACCGCGTTCCTGGTCGCGCGGGTCCCGGACTCCCAGCGCGCCGACGACGGCACCAGCGAGGCGCTCGAGGCCCGCTGGTGGTCCCCGTCGCACGCGCTGGCCTGCTACGCCGACCGCGAGATCGAGCTGATGGCGCCCACCCTGCGCACGCTGCAGGAGATCGCCGAGCACGACACCGCGGATGCCGTGTTCGCCGCGGCCGAGCACCGCGAGATCACCCCGGTGATCCCCCGGGTGCGCCGGGAGGGTCGATCGGTGACCGTCGTCCTCCCGAACGACCCGGAGTGGGAGTACGCCGCCGACCACCTGACCCCGAAGGGACCGGACGAGTGATCCACCCCGCATACGGCGTCCTCCGCCGAGCGCATCCGCTGGCCTCGGTACTGCTGCAGAACAACCCCGGGCACATGACGCTGGAGGGCACGAACACCTGGGTCCTGGCCGGCCCGGGTGCGAGCGACCGGATCGTCGTGGACCCCGGCGAGGACGACGGCGAGCACCTCGAGCGTCTCGCCGACGGCCCTCCGGTCGCGCTGATCCTGCTCACCCACCACCACCACGACCATGCCGGCGGCGCGCCGCGCTTCGCCGAGATGGTCGGCGCCCCGGTCCGCGCGCAGGCCCCGGAGCTGTGTTCCGGTGCCGGGCCGCTCTCCGACGAGGAGACGGTCTCCGCGGCCGGTCTCCCGCTGTACGTGATGGCAACGCCCGGCCACACCGCGGACTCGACGTCGTTCCTGATCGGCGGCAACGCACCCGCGCTGCTCTCCGGGGACACGATCCTGGGCCGCGGCACCACCGTGATCGCGCAGCCGGACGGCGGGCTGCGCCCGTACCTGGACTCGCTGCGCCGCCTCGCCGAGCTGCCGCCCGGAGTGCCGGTCCTGCCCGGGCACGGCCCGGACCTGCCGGACACCGCGGAGATCGCGGGGGCCTACCTCGCGCACCGGCAGGAGCGCCTGAAGCAGGTGCGCACGGCGCTGGACCGGCTCGGGCCGGACGCGACGGCGCGCCAGGTCGTCGAGATCGTCTACGCCGACGTCGACGAGAAGCTGTGGGATGCCGCGGAGTGGTCGGTCACGGCGCAGCTGGAGTACCTTCGGGGCTGACCGGTGCGCGCGGCGTGTCGCCGAACTCGGCGTGGAACCGCTCCAGGAACTCCACCAGCACCCGGTGCCGGGGCGCGCCCAGCTCGTGACCCGGTTCCCAGATCGGCTCACCGATCGTCCCGCCGTAGGCGAACGCACGGGCGATCCCGGTCGCGCCCATGGCGTCGAGCATGTCCGTGCTCCCTCCTCATCGGTGATCGATCTCTGTGGTCAGGTTGAGGCCGCGGGTGGCCCGAACCTGACCACACACGTTGATCACGGGCCATCGGCTCCGGCCGGGACTCCTGCGGCCGTGCCCGCCGGGACCCGGGCGTCGGCCGCCAGAGTCCCGCGCAGCACCCACAGCAGGCCGGTCACGACCAGGCCGAGCACCCCGCCGGTCAGGAACCCGACCGGGCCGAACGCGTCCACTGCGACCCCGGCCAGCGACTGCCCGATCGACACCCCGATCACCACCGCCGTCACCACCCAGTTGAACGCCTCGGTCGCCGACTCCCCGGGGGCTGCCAGCTCCACGCCCAGCGAGTGCGCCGTGGTCTGCGGGGTGATCAGCGCGCCGGCCGCGAACATGACCAGCGCCAGCAGCAGGATCGACCCGCTCGGCGCGACCAGTGCCAGCACGACGACCAGTACCGAGAACCCGCCGAGCAGCACCGGGAACCGCAGGTGCAGCTCACGCGGCCACGGCCGCATGCCGTAAGCCACCCCGGCCAGCACCGAGACCACCGACCACGCCGAGAGCAGCACACCGCCCGCCGCCGGTGCGCCGGCCGCCGCCGTCGCGGCCAGCACGCCGACCTCGACCGATCCCACGGTCAGGCCGAACCCGAGCGAGGCGAGCGCGACCGTCCGCATCCCGGGCCGGGCCATCACGCCGAACACGCCGGAGAGCCGCGCCGCGACGGACGGGGCCGGTACGTCGGCCGTCCGGACGGCGCCGATCGGGCCGGAACCGGCCCGGGTCGCACGGATGCGCGCGGTGCGCCTGCGCGTGGCGCGGGTCAGGGCGAACCAGACGGTGCCGGTGACCTCGGCCGTCACGGCCACGGCCAGCGCGGTGCCCGGCCACGGCGTCGTCATGACCAGCACCGCGGCCAGCGCGGGCCCCAGGATGAAGAACACCTCGAGGCTGATCGACTCGTAGGTGTAGGCGGCCTCGCGGCGCGGGCCGGACGGAACCAGGTCCGTCCAGAGGGCCCGCGACGATCCCTCGATCGCGGGCGTGACCAGGCCGGTCACCAGCGCGACCGGGACGAGCACGGCGAGACCGGCGCCGAGCTCGATCCCGGCGAACAGGGCTGCCACCATGACCAGGTAGGCGGCGCTGAACAGCAGCAACGGACGCGACGGCCCGACCCGGTCCAGCAGCCGGCCCTGCACGATCATTCCGACGCCGATCCCGACGAGCGTTCCCGCCGAGACCGCTCCGGCGAACGCGTAGGAGCCCGACACCCCCCGCACGTAGAGCAGGACGGACAGGCTGAACATCGCGATCGGGAGCCGCCCCAGCACCGACGCGAGCACCGGTGCCGCGGCGCCTGGGGAGCTCAGCGCAGCGCGGTAGTCGCCGAGGGATGCAGCCATTCCCTCAGCATCACACAAACTGGTACGGGCGTACCAGTCGATAACGACCCGGCCCGCCGGACGGGCCTGCCGACTCCGGTCAGCGGGCCCGGCGGGCCAGGCGCTCCGGCTCCAGGATGAGCACGCTCTTGCCCTCGAGCCGCAGCCAGCCGCGGTGCGCGAAGTCGGCCAGGGCCTTGTTCACGGTCTCCCGGGAGGCGCCGACGAGCTGGGCGATCTCCTCCTGCGTGAGGTCGTGGGTGACCCGCAGCAGGCCGGACTCCTGGGAGCCGAACTGGCGCGCGAGCTGCAGCAGCGACTTCGCGACCCGGCCGGGGACGTCGGTGAAGATCAGGTCGGCGAGCATGTTGTT
>JAKDNL010000508.1 GCA_030451825.1 Pseudonocardia sp.
CGGGCGGCGCGGGCGGGGCCCCGGGGCCGGGGGCCCCCCCCCCCGCCGCGCCCCCCCCCCCCCCCGCCCCCCCCCCCCCCCCCCCACCCCCCCCCCCCCCCCCCCCCCACGACCGGTGTCGGTCGGGCGACGCCCTATCAGGCGGGCTCGCCGTCGACCTCGACCGTGACACCGGTGTCGCCGCCGTCGGTGAAGCTGAGCAGGCCGGCGATCCGGGAGGACTCCGGGAGCGGTGTCGGATAGCTCCACGCCGCGTCCGGCAGGACGGTCCCGTCCGGGAGCGTCGCGTGCGAGTACGACGCCTCGCCCTTGTACGGGCAGTGCGTGCGGGTCTCGCTGCGACGCACCGGGACCCGGACGTCGCCGGGACGCAGGTACCAGCGGTTGTTCAGGCCTGTCTCGGACAGCACCACCGGTTCGCGGGACTCGGCCAGCACCGTGTCCGTGCCCTGGGCGTCGCGGTACCGGACGACGACGTGGCGGTGCGTCGGGCGGACGTCGACCCGGGTGTAGGGATCGGTGAGATGGGCGAAGACCTGCTCGTCCTCGTCGTACCAGGCATCCGCGGCGTTCCAGTACAGTGCGGCCAGGCCGGTGAGCCACGGTGCGCCGTCGGTGGGCTGCGGGTAGGACCAGACGGCGTTCTCCGCGACCCGGTCGCCGACCGTCAGCGAGTGGTAGGTGGCGTCACCCTTGAACGGGCAGTGCGTCGTGTGGTCGGTGGGTGCCAGGACGTCGGCGTCGATGTCGCCGAACGGGACGTAGAGCACGGGCAGCAGGTTGGACTCGTGCACCAGCTGCCCGGCCCGGGTGTCGAGCACGGTGCGCCCCGCGAACTCGGCGCGCACGCGGCGCGGGAACGGGTGCATCAGCAGCTTGTGCGGCGGCCCGTCGATCCGGTAGTTCACCGAGGTCGGGGCGTAGGGGGACAGCGGTCCGTCGGTGCGGGTCAGACCCACGGTGGCTCCTCGGCTCGGGGACGTCATACCTGCACAGGCCACCACCCCCGCCACCCGGCCTGATCCCCCCCCCCGCCGGGGGGGGCGCGCAAAGCGCTCCTCTGGCCGCTATAGCCGCGCACGGGCTCTAGACGTTGAGCTCCACGGCGTAGTCGTCGAGCCACTGGTTGAGGTCGATGATGCGCTCCAGCTGCATCCGCTGGCCCATCTGGTTCTGGGTGGCCGACGACGGCGCGTCCAGGCGCTCCCGGATCGCCTTCATGTCGACCAGCGGCGCGACCGGCGAGCTCTCGCCCTGCGCCAGGATCCCCGCCACCCGGTCGCGCAGGGACTTCTCGTAGCCCGCGTCCTGGGTCGACGGGTAGGGGCTCTTCACCCGCTGCACGACCGAGTCCGGGATCAGGTCCTTGGTCGCGTGGCGCAGCAGGCTCTTCTCCCGGCCGTCGAAGTTCTTGTGCGCCCACGGCGTGCCGAAGACGTACTCGACCAGGCGGTGGTCGCAGAACGGCACCCGGACCTCGAGACCGACGGCCATGCTCATCCGGTCCTTGCGGTCGAGCAGGTTCGGCAGGAACCGGGTCAGGTAGAGGTAGCAGATCTCGCGCATCCGCCGCTCGTGCGGCTCCTTCGCCGCCGGGCCGGTCAGCGCGGGGACCTCGGCCAGCGCCGTGCGGTACTGGTCGTCGACGTAGCCGGGCACGTCGAGCTCGGCGAACAGCCCACGGTTGAACAGGCCCGGGTCCTTCGAGTCGTGGTTCATCATCCGCCCGGCGAGCCACGGGAACGTGTCCGCGGCGACCGTGTCGGCGTCGTGGAAGTCCCGGTATCCGCCGAAGACCTCGTCCGCCGACTCGCCGGACAGCGCGACCGTCGACTCCTCCCGCACGGCCTTGAACAGCAGGTAGAGGGACGTGTCCATGTCGCCGATGCCGGCCGGAAGGTCGCGGGCGTGCAGCGCCGCGTTGCGTACCCGCGGGTCCATCATGTCCTCGGTGGACAGCAGGATGTCCCGGTGGTCGGTCCCGACGAACTCGGCGACCTCGTGCACGTAGGGCGTGTCCGGGGTTCCGCGGACGTCGTCGGCCTGGAAGTTGTCCTGGTAACCGGCGAAGTCGACGGCGAACGAGCGGATCTTGCCGCCGCCCTCGTCGGTCAGGTGCTGCTGGGCCAGCGCGGTGAGCGCGGACGAGTCGAGCCCGCCGGAGAGCAGCGTGCACAGCGGGACGTCCGCGATCATCTGGCGCTTCGCGGTGTCGGTGAGCAGGTCGCGGACGTGCTGCACGGTCGTCGGCACGTCGTCGGTGTGCCCGGTGTCCTCCAGGCGCCAGTACTGCTCCTCGCGGATGCCGCTGCGGCTGATCCGGACGACGTAGCCGGGCGGGACCTCGCGCATGCCACGGAACACGGCGTTCGACGGGTCGGCGACCCAGGACAGCGCGCGGCGCAGCCCCTCGGCCTCGACGACGCGGTCGGCCTCCGGGTTGGCCAGGATCGCCTTGGGCTCGGAGCCGAACAGGACGCCGTCCGGGGTGGGGTAGTAGTAGAGCGGCTTGACGCCGAGCCGGTCGCGGACCAGCACCAGCTCCTGCGCCTCGGTGTCCCAGACCGCGTAGGCGAACATGCCGTTGAGCCGGCGGGCGACCTCGCGCGGGTCCTTCCTGCCCCACTCGCGGTGCGCGCGCAGCACGACCTCGGTGTCGCTGGAGGTGCGGAAGCGGTGCCCCGCGGCGTCGAGCTCGGCGCGCAGCTCCCGGAAGTTGTAGGCCTCGCCGCTGTAGACCATCTGCAGCGTCGGGCCCTGGTCGGCGCCGATGCTCGTTCCGCCTTCGCTGCTCTCGGTGTCGAGGGCCATCGGCTGGCGGCCGCCCTCGATGTCGATCACGGCGAGACGGCGGTGGCACAGCGCCGCGTGCCGGGAGACCCAGATCCCCTCCTGGTCCGGGCCTCGATAGCTCATCGTCTGGTTCATCCCGGTGAGCGTGCGCCGATTCGCCTCCTCGCCCAGGTCACGCCGGTAGTCGATCCAGCCGCAGATTCCGCACACGTGGTCGGTCCTCGCCTTCTGTTGTTCATCGGGTGCTAGTAGATTTCACCTCGCAACGTTGCAACGCGCAACTGGAGTAGAGTCTGGTCATGGAAGAACGTCCGATACGTCTGATTGGAGCTGAGCCCATGACCGCGTCGGCCGGCGTGACATCAACCACCACGACCACGCGCCCGGACGACTCGCTGCAGCAGCTCGAGAAACAGGTCACCCTGCTGGTCCGGCGGACGATGGAGTCGGTCTGGTCGGGCGGGTACGGGCGGCACGAGGCGGTGGACCGCTACACCTACCCGGTGCTCCTCCTGCTCGACGAGGAGGGATCGCACTCGCTGACGGCCCTGACCGCGAAACTCGGCGTCAGCAAGCCCACGGCCAGCCGGCAGGTGTCGCGGCTGTCCCGGGCCGGACTGGTGGAGGTCAGCCCGCACGAGCGGGATCCCCGCTCGGTGAGCATCGCGCTGACCGCGGCCGGCGGCGACGCGCGCGAGGAGATCCGCCAGGCCCGCCTGGACCCGCTGCGCAGGGCGATGGAGCACTGGCCGGAGGACGACCGCGACGCCCTCGCCGGGCTGCTGGACCGTTTCAACGCCGATCTGGAGCTGTTCGTCCGGTAACCCGCGCGCCACGGCGTCACAGACACGTCATGAGCGCGCAACGCGTCGCCCGGCACTACTTGCGCCGCGTCGTGTGTGCCGCCCGCGGAGACTGCCGGGAAGCTCGGTAGCCTGACGCCGTGGCTGAGACCGACACCACCGAGGCGGACCTCGCCGAACCGGTGCCCTGCACCCGCTGCTCGGCGGCGACGACGCTGGTCCACATCGTGGGCAACTGCGCGGACTGCCTCGCGGACATGGGCCTGCACCATCCCGAGCAGTTGGCCGAGTTCAAGCGGCAGGTGCTGGCGAAGTACGGCAGCGGCTCGGCCTGATCCCCTCTCCCCCCGCCTCCGGCCCGTCGCGAGGGGACCCTTCGGGGCCTCCGAGTGAGCGAGGGGTCCCTTCGGGACACCGGGTCCGAGGGGCGCGGACTCCGGGTCGGTCGGGTCCGAGGGGGCGCGGACGGCGGGTCGGGTCGGTGTCGCTGACCTCGGCAACCACTCGTGCGCGGAAATCGTCGCCCGGGCAGCGATATCCGCGCACGGGCGCGTCAGCGCACGGCGCCAGTGCACCAGACCGACCGCGCCGACCCGGGGACCGTTCTGCCACGGCTCGCGGTCGTCCATGCGCCGATGGTCACGCCGCGGGGTGGCGGGCCCGCCGCGGCACGGCGCCCGGGGACGGATGGGTGAACCCGTGTCCCGCGTCGTTCGCCGTCCGTGATGCCATAGTGGGAGTCGGACGGCGGAGGGGGTTTCGGGCGTGGACACGCTGGTGGCACTCGTCGCCGGGCTGCTCGACGGTCTGCGCGGCCTGGCGGCGGACGCGTGCCCGGGCGAGTGGGCGTGGTCGGTCAGCATGCTCGGGGTGCTGGTCGGGCTGCTGCCGACGGTCGGAGCGGTCGCGGTCGCGCTGATCCGCCGCCGTCTCGGGTCGTCCTACGGGATGTCCGGATCCGTGCTGATCGGCGGGATCGGGGTGCTGACCGCGGGGCTGCTCCCGTTGGTCGCGTTCATCGCCACCGGGCGGGTGTTCGCCGCCGCGACCGAGGGCCGGGCGGTGCCCGGCATGGCCGCGGAGACGACGCGCACGATCCGCACCACCACCTGCTCGGTGGTCGGCACGCAGAGCAGCTACCTGGGCAAGGGCACCGTCGCCGGGGTCGTGGGCAGCGGCGACGTCGTCCAGTCGGTGATCGGGATCGTGTTGCTCGGGGTGGTGCCGCTGCTGGCCGTGTTGCTGGTCGCCGTGCAGGCCCGCACGGCGCTGCGCCGCGGCCCGAAGTGGCCCTCGAAGTTCTTCTGGCTCTCGCTGTTCTCGCTGGTCGTGTTCACCGCCGGGGTCCCCAGCGGCACCGCCGAGCACCTGTGGATCGGGGTGCTGGTCGGGACCCTGGTCGGAGTCGTGATCACCGCGATGGTGCCGCCGCCGTCGCGGGCAGTGCTGGCCGCGGCCGAGCGCAGGGCCGTCGACGGGGCGGTACCGCAGCCCTCCGGTCGCGCGCCGGTGACCGGCGCCGGCAGGCCCGCCACGTCCGGGGCGGCC
>JAKDNL010000046.1 GCA_030451825.1 Pseudonocardia sp.
CTTACGGATCTCCTTCGGGTACTTCAAGAAGGGTGTGAATTCCTCCCACGCCCGTTCCCACGCCGCGATCATGCCGGGGCATTTCGCCCCCCAGTCGACGCGCAGCTGGTTCAACGCGGCTTCCGCGGCGTCGGCATTGACCGCCGTGTAGATGGGCTTCAGGGCGGCCGCGACCTTCTTCCGGTCGCCATAGGACACGTACTTCATGGAATTTCGAATGAGGTGGATCACGCACGTCTGAACCTCTGCCAGCGGCCACACGGTGCGAATTGCGTCCGGCAGCCCCGGTAGTCCGTCGCAGCAGACGATGAGGATGTCATCGACACCGCGGTTGCGGACCTCGGTGAGCACGTTGAGCCAGTAGGCCTTGCCCTCGCCCTCGCTGGGCCCGAGCCACAGGCCCAGGACGTGCTTGAACCCGTCCACGTCGACGCCGGTGACCACGTAGGCCGGCCGGTTCGCCACGACCCCGTTGGTGCGGATCTTCACCACCAACGCGTCGATGTAGGCGATCACATAGACCTGGTCCAGCGGCCGATTCTGCCACGTCTTGATCTCATCCTGCACAACGTCGGTGACATTGCTGATCAGCTCATGACTGACGTCCGCGCCATACACCTCCGACAAGTGGCCGGAAATGTCACGAGTGGTCATCCCCTTCGAGTACAACGAAAGAATCATGTCGTCGATCTGACCTAGCCGGCGCTGATGCTTGCGCACGATCTTCGGCTCGAACGTGGAGTTCCGATCCCGCGGCACCTCGATGCGCACTTTACCGTTCGCGGTCGACAACGTCTTCTCCGAGGCCCCATTCCGCGAGTTCCCCGACCCGCGTCCCGCCGGGTCATTCTTCACGTATCCGACATGCGTATCCATCTCGGCCGCGAGCGCCCGCTCGATCACGACCTTGCTCAACTCGTTCAAGACGCCACCCGGGCCGTCAAGCGGCGTCTCGGACGCCTCCGCATCTGCCAGAATTCGATCGATCGTCTCCGGCGAAACCAGTCCCGCCAACCGCCGAGCGGCCTCTCCAGCAGCAGCCCCACCGGCCTCGCCGGCGGCCACCTCGACCTCGCTCGACATCTCCTGCATCGTCACGCAGCGTTCCCCTCTCAACGGACAGGCCGTCCGGCCTACCGATGATCATGGCCCGTGACTTCCACAAAAGATCTTCCACCCCCGGTGCGGATGGCACGAGACCTGCGCACCGGGCACAACCACATCCTGGGCCTGTTCACCAATGGTGAGCTGAGTATGTACAAGACCGCCACCATCACCACGGCCACCGCCGACCTCGACGCCACCGAGCGTGCCGAGGTGGACCGCCGCCTGGCAGAACACGACATCGAGCATATGGGCGTCGGGCGTATCCGTACCCTGGCCCGGTCCCTGGCCGCCGAGGTCGCGCCGGACAAGTTCGCCGCTCGCTGCCGCACCGCCCGCGATGGGCGACGGGTCACTCTGCGCCCGGCCGCGGACGGGATGTGCGACCTGACCGCGCATGTACCGGTCGAACAGGGCGTGGCCTGCTACGCCGCCCTCGCCAAAGCCGTCAACGACGCTGCCGTCAGCCCGGAACCGGTCACCCGCGGGCGTGGGCAGATCATGTCCGACACCCTCGTCGAACGCATCACCGGACAGACCACCGCCACCGACGTCAACGTCGAGGTCCAGGTCGTCGTCCCGGTACAGGCCTTGATCGACCCGGACAGCCCGCTCCCGGCCCGGATCCCCGGGCATGGGCCCGTCCCGACCAGCCTGCTCGCCACCGCCACCGGCCGCAAGACCCTGCGCCGACTGATCACCCGGGCCGGGATCGTCATCGGCGGTGACTCCCGACAACGCACCTTCACCGGACTACTCGCGGAGCTGATCCGAGCCCGCGACGGGGACCGCTGCAGCGAACCCTACTGCGACGCCCCCATCCGACACATCGACCACATCCAGCGCGCAGCCGATGGTGGAAAGACGGAGTTCGACAACGGTCGAGGCCTATGCGAACTCCACAACTACCTCCGCGAAACACCAGGCTGGAACGTGGAGAAAACACCCGATGGCGTTCGGACCACAACGCCGACCGGACACACCTACACCGCACCCCCATGACGCACAACCGACCACCGCGACCCTTCCAACGGCGGGAGCAGGGACGGCTACTCGGTCACCGCACCCGCGAACTGGGCGGTGTAGAGCGACCGGTACGCACCACCGGCGGCCATCAGCTGCTCGTGGTTGCCCTGCTCGACGATCCGGCCGGACTCCATCACCAGGATCAGGTCGGCGTCGCGGATCGTGGAGATCCGGTGCGCGATCACGAAGCTGGTGCGGTCCGAGCGCAGCGCGGCCATGGCGCGCTGCACCAGCAGCTCGGTGCGGGTGTCCACCGAGCTGGTGGCCTCGTCGAGGATCAGCAGCGACGGGTCGGCCAGGAACGCACGAGCGATCGTGATCAGCTGCTTCTCCCCCGCGCTGACGTTGCTGCCCTCCTCGTCGATCACCGTGTCGTAGCCGTCGGGCAGGCTGCGCACGAAGCGGTCGACGTAGGTGGCCCGCGCCGCGGCATGCAGCGCCTCCTCCGTGGCGCCGGGGTTGCCGAACGCGATGTTGTCCCGGATCGTGCCGCCGAACAGCCACGTGTCCTGCAGGACCATGCCGATCCCGGTACGCAGGTCCCGCCTGGTCATCTCCGCGATGTCCACGCCGTCGAGGGTGATCCGGCCGCCGTCCAGCTCGTAAAAGCGCAGGATCAGGTTCACCAGCGTGGTCTTGCCCGCGCCGGTGGGGCCGACGATCGCGACGGTGCTGCCGGGCTCCGCGACGAGCGAGAGGTCCTCGATCAGCGGGGTGTCGGCCAGGTACCGGAACGACACGTCCTCGAACTCCACCCGCCCCCGGCGCTGCGTACGCCGCTGCGGCGACGCCGGGTCGGGCAGCTGCTCCTCGGCGTCGAGCAGCTGGAACACCCGCTCCGCCGACGCGACGCCGGACTGCAGCACGTTGGCCATCGACGCCGCCTGGGTCAGCGGCTGGGTGAACTGGCGGGAGTACTGGATGAACGCCTGCACATCGCCGAGGCTCATCGAACCCGACGCCACCCGCAGCCCGCCGAGCACCGCGACCGCCACGTAGTTCAGATTTCCGATGAACATCATCGACGGCATGATCGTGCCGGAGATGAACTGGGCGCGGAAGCTCGCGTCGAACAGGCGGTCGTTCTTCTCGGTGAAGCTCGCCTCCACCTCGCCGCGGCGCCCGAACACCCGCACCAGCTCGTGCCCGGTGAACGCCTCCTCGATGTGCCCGTTGAGCGCGCCGGTGTGCTTCCACTGCGCCACGAACTGCTTCTGCGAACGCCGGGCCACGGCCCGCGTGAGCCACAGCGTGAGCGGGATCGTCAGCACCGCGATCACCGACAGCAGCGGCGAGACGACGACCATCATCGCCAGCACCCCGACGACGCTGAGCAGGGAGGTGAGCAGCTGGCTCATGGTCTGCTGCAGGCTCTGCTGCACGTTGTCGATGTCGTTGGTGACCCGGCTGAGCACCTCCCCGCGCTGCTGGCCGTCGACGTAGCTCAGGGGCAGCCGGTTGATCTTGTCCTCGACGTCGGAGCGCAGCCGGAACACGGTGCGCTGGACGACCCCGTTGAGCAGGTAGCCCTGCAGATAGCTGAACACCGAGGCCGCGAGGTAGATCGCGATCACCCCGAGCAACACGAGGGCGAGCGCCCGGAAGTCGATCCCGACGCCGGGGATCACACCCTGGGCCTCGATGACGTTCGCGATGGTGCCGTTGCCCGCCGCGCGGGCCGCGGTCGCGGCCTGCTCCGTCGACTCGCCGACCGGGAACTGCCTCCCGAGCACCCCCGCGAAGATCACGTCGGTGGCACGGCCGAGTATGAACGGCCCCACCGCGTTCAGCGCCACGCTGATCACACAGAGCACCAGCACGGCGATCACCCCGAGCCGCTCCGGGCCCAGCCGCCCGACGAGCCGGCGCGCCGACGGGCCGAAGTTCGACGCCTTCTCCGCGGGCACCCCCGCGCCGCCGCCCCATGGCCCGCCGCCGCGGCGTTCGGCGCTCATCCCGCGCGCGGCCCGGACGGTGTCGGCGTCCTGGCGGGGCCTGCCGGTGGTGGTGCTCATGCCGCGGCCTCCGTCCGGAGCTGGGACTCGACGATCTCGACGTAGGTGGGGCAGGTCTCGAGCAGCTGCTCGTGCCGACCGATACCCACGACGGCACCGTCCTCGAGCACGACGATCTGGTCGGCGTCGACGATGGTCGACACCCGCTGGGCGACGATCACCACCGTGGCGGTGGCGGTGACCGGACGCAGGGCCGCGCGCAGCCGGGCGTCGGTGGCCAGGTCCAGGGCCGAGAACGAGTCGTCGAACAGGTAGATCTGCGGGTCCCGCACCAGCGCGCGGGCGATCGCGATCCGCTGGCGCTGGCCACCGGAGACGTTCGTGCCGCCCTGCGAGATCGACGAGTCGAGCCCGTCGGGCATGGCGCGCACGAAGTCCTCTCCCTGCGCGATCCGCAGGGCATCCCACAGTTGCTCGTCGGTGGCGTCGGGATTGCCGTAACGCAGGTTGCTCGCGACCGTGCCGGAGAACAGGTAGGGCCGCTGTGGCACCAGCCCGATCCGGCGCCAGAGCTCCTCCGGCTCGAACTCGCGCACGTCGACGCCGTCGACCGAGACGCTGCCCCCGGTGGCGTCGAAGAGCCGGGGCACCATCGAGAGCAGCGTGGTCTTTCCGGCGCCGGTGCTCCCGATGATCGCGGTGGTCTGCCCGGGCAGCGCCGTGATCGTGACGTCGCGCAGCACCGGTGCCGCGGCACCCGGGTACCGGAACGTGGCGTGGTCGAGCTCCAGGCGACCGTCGCGATGCCGCGGCGTGACCGGCCGGTCCGGGGGCGACACCGACGACTCCGTGTCCAGGACCTCGGCGATCCGGTCCGCGCACACCGCGGCGCGCGGGATCATCATCGCCATGAACGTGGCCATCATGACGGCCATCAGGATCTGCAGCAGGTAGGCCAGGAACGCGGTGAGCGACCCGATCTGCATCTGCCCGGCGTCGATCCGGGCGGCGCCGAACCACATCACGGCCACGCTGGACGCGTTGAGCACCAGCATGACGATCGGGAAGATCAGCGCCTGCAGCCGGCCCGCCGCCGTGGCCACGTCGGTGACCTCGGTGTTCGCCACGCCGAAACGCGCCGTCTCCTGCGGCTCCCGGACGAAGGCACGCACCACCCGGATGCCGGTGATCTGCTCGCGCAGGATCCGGTTCACCGCGTCGATCCGGGTCTGCATGAGCCGGAACTTCGGCACCATCCGCGTGATCACCAGGCCGATCGCGACGACCAGCACCGGCACCGAGACGCCCATCAGCCACGACAGGCCGACGTCCTCGCGCAACGCCATGATGACGCCACCGATGCACATGATCGGCGCGGTGACCAGCATCGTGCAGGACAGCAGCACCAGCATCTGCACCTGCTGCACGTCGTTCGTGCTGCGGGTGATCAGCGACGGCGCACCGAAGTGGTTCACCTCCCGGGCGGAGAACTGCCCGACCCGGTGGAACACCGCGGCGCGCACCTCACGCCCGAAGCCCATCGCGGTGCGGGAGCCGAAGTACACCGCGATGATCGAGCAGACCACCTGCACGAGCGTCACGACGAGCATCCACCCGCCGGTGGAGACGATGTAGCCCGTGTCGCCGCGAGCGATGCCCCGGTCGATGATGTCGGCGTTGAGGCCCGGCAGGTAAAGCGACGCCATCGTCCCGACCAGCTGCAGGGCAACGACCAGCCACAACGGTCGGACGAACGGGCGCAGGTACTCCCGCAGCAAGCGGATCAGCATGCATCTACCTTGCTGGTGTGGTGGGTCGGCGCGAACAGCGCTCCGGTCCAGTGTCCTCGGACCGGAGCGCGCGGACACGTGAGTATCCCCGACCACCCTGCTGCCTGCTCGCACATTCACGCGGGTAACACTGCAACCTCGATTCAACTCAAGGTCAATACCCGGTCACTACCCCACCGTGGGTCAGCGCACCAGCACCATGGTCAGCAGCATCGCCACGACGATGGCACAGCCCAGAACGAGTAGAGCGATCCAGGCCGCGTCGTTGGTGCGGGGGTCCGGCTCGGTCGTCTCGGCGCTGAGGTTGTGGCGGCCGCTCGAGGTGGCCGGCTCCCGGGGCACCGGGTGGTCGAGGATCGGGCCAGTGAGGTCGTCGGGGCTCGCCTGCATATCGACTCAACGGTGCAGATGCGGCGCAGGCGACGCTCTTCCACCCGGTTGTGGCGCGACAAGTATCACCACCGCTGCGGGTAGCCGGAAATGCTCACGAGAGGACACGGACCGGGTGAGTAAATCATCTCAAGCGCTACCCTCCGTAATCGACCTCCGACCGCTGGGTGCCGACCGTTGCGCCCGAAGGCATCAGGGCCGGTCGGCTCTCCTGATCGACGCGGACTCGACCTGGGGAAGTGTTTCGATCACGCTGCGGAGGTGCTCCCGCATCGCCTCCTCGGCGGCGTCGGCGTCACCGGCACAGAGCGCGTCGATGATGGCGAGGTGCTGGGGCAGGGAGACCGACGGCCGGCCCGGGTGCATGGCGAGCCGGAACTGGTGACGGACGTTCTGCCCGCGTAGGCGCTCGAGGAGCCGGCCGGCCGTCTTCTGTCCGCCGGCGGTGCGCACGAGTGCGTGCAACGTCCTGTTCAGGTCGGAGTACCCGAGAAGGTCGCCGGAGGACACCGCCTCCTGCATGGCCGAGCCGATCTCGCGAAGGCGGGCGCGGTCGTCGTCACCGAGGCGGGTTGCGGCCTTCGCGGCGACGAGGCTCTCCAGCACCATGCGGACCTCGGTGATCTCGATCGCCTCCTCGAGCGAGACCGCGCGGACCCTGGCACCGCGGTTCTGCACCCGCTCCACCAGACCCTCACTGGTCAGCTCGAGCAACGCGGCGCGGACGGCGGCCCGGCTGGCCCCGAACTGCTCGGAGAGATCCGACTCGACCAGTCGCTGGTTCGGGGAGAACTCACCGCCGGCGATGGCGTCGCGCAGCGCGTCGACCACCGACGCGGCGGGCCGCGGTGCCGATCGGTCGGGCTCTTCTGCTGACGTCATCGGCGACAACCTCCGCGACAGGATCGGTGACAAGTGTTACCCGACCATAGCGGGCGGCGGACCGGCACCGTCCTAGCTGGTGACGATGGCCGCCCGGGGGTCGCGCGCCGTCCGCGGGCGGGTACGCGGCCCGAACACGGCGAGCACCACCGCGCCGACCATCCAGACGGCGGCGATGAACACGAAGACGCTCTGGTAGCCCGACCCGTTGTAGAGCGCCGCGATCACCAGCGGTCCCGCGGCGTTGGAGAGCCACCCGACGCCGTAGGAGATGCCGGTGCCCAGCGAGCGCCCGCGGATGTCGAACAGCTCCGGGGAGTAGGCGTAGGCCAGCGCGGTGTAGCCCCGTTCGATCATGTTGACCAGGAATCCGAACACGACGAGCAGCCACTTGCGCTCGTAGCGGTCGGTCACCACTGCCGCCAGCATCGACCCGAGGGGCGCGCCGATCGTGGTGAGGGCGACGTAGAAGATCGAGTTCTCGACGCTGAAGCCCTCCTTGGCCAGCAGCGTCGGCGCCCAGCTCGAGTAGCCGAAGAAGCCGACGGTCTGGGTCACCCAGAGCACCGTGAGCAGCAGCGTCGGCAGCAGATGGCGTCGCTGCGCCAACTGCCTGATCGGCGCGCGTCGCGGGGCGGCGGCGGGTTCGGGCAGCGGGCCCTGCTCCCGGGCGACCCGGGCCTCGATCGACCGCAACGCGGCTTCGGCCCGTGCGACGTCGCCCCGGCTCTCGTACCAGCGGGGAGACTCCTCGAGGCGGCGGGCGAACACCAGGAACAGGATGCCGAGCGTTCCCCAGACGTAGACGAACCGCCACGACCAGTCGTTGATCGGGACGACGGCGCTGGCGATCAGGTTCGTCACCGGCGTGCCGCAGATTCCGATCGCGATGGCGTAGGCCTGGTAGCGCCCGCGCACCGCCGCCGGGAACATCTCGCTGACGTAGATGACCGCGACCACCGTCATCGCCGACAGGCCCGCCGAGGTCAGGATGCGGCACGCCCCCAATGAGACGATGTCCCAGGTGAACGCCGACAGCAGGGAGAAGACCGAGAAGAACATGGTCGTACTGATGAGCGCGCGCCGGCGTCCCCAGCGATCGGCGATCCAGCCGGCGACGATCGAGCCGACGAACATCCCGACGAACGACAACGACGTCACGTAGGCGACCTGGTTGACGGTCACGCCCCAGAGTGAGACCAGCCGCGGAGCGGTCGCCGCGAAGCTGTCGATGTCGGCGAACTCGAAGAAGTACGCGAACGAGACGGCCACCAGGGTGACCTTGTGGAATCGGGAGATCGGGAGATCGGGAGCCGGTCGAGCCGGTTCGCCGCGTTCGTCTGCATGTCGGCAACGCCTTCGTCGTCGGGCAGCGGGCTCAGGAGGTCTCGTCGGGCCAGTACAGGCGCATCGGGTTGTCGACCACCAAACGGCGGAGATCGTTCTCGTCCGGGCGAGGTGGCGCAGGTGGTCGACGAGCAGCCCGTCGTCGGGCATGTGGTCACGCAGGTTCGGGTGCGGCCAGTCGGTGCCCCACAGCACGCGGTCTCCGAACTCCGCCACCACGCGGCGGGCGAACGGCACGACGTCGGTGTAGGCGTCGGGCTCGCCGTCGCGCGCGGCCGGCCCGGTCACGCTGAGCCGTTCCGGGCAGCTCACCTTCACCCAGACCCGGTTGCGGTCGACGAACGAGAGGAACCGCGCGAACTCCGGGCCGTCGACGGGGCGTGTGACGTCCGGGCGTCCCATGTGATCGACCACCAACGGCGTGGGCAGCGTCGCGAAGAAGTCCGCCAGGTCCGGCAGGTCGGCGGCCTCGAAGTAGACGACGACGTGCCAGCCCAGTGGCGCGATCCGTGCCGCGATCGTGGCCAGATCGTCCTGCGGGGCCGCGTTGACCGGCGCTCCGGGGCGAAGGGATAGCGCTCGGCCGGGCCGAACACGTGGCAGTGCGCGTCGACGGCACCGGCCGGCAGGGCGTGGCGCGGAGTCGAGGGAGCCGGGTGGGGTTCGAGCCAGCCGGGAGTGACGGAAACCGTCGAGTCCCCCGCCGGCGCGGGTGCTGGGCGCATGGTGCCTCCTCCTGCATGGCCACTACACCACCGCGCCGCCCGCGCACACGGACTGGCGCCGGGACCAGCTCCAGGCTTTCCTCGACGGCGGGCAGGCGCCGGCCTACCCGGCGATCGGCGACGACGAGATCCGCGACAGCATCGAGGCGAACCAGCTACGGCTGCTGCGCGAGCGCGGAGCGGACCTGACCATCTTCTCCCCGCGCGCCTCCACGATGGCGCACCACGAGGGCGACCTGCCCGTCGGGCCGCGTGGGCGCGCGCCGGCAACGACCTGATCGCCCGCGTCGTGGACCTGTTCCCGCACTCGTTCGCCGGCGCGTGCCAGCTTCCCCAGGTGGCGGGCGAACCGCTCGACGACGCGATCGCCGAGCTGCGCCGGACGGTGGAGGTGGGCTTCGTCGGGCTCACCGTCAACCCCGATCCGAGCGGGGGCCACTGGACCGCGCCACCGATGACCGACCCGTACTGGTACCCGCTCTACGAGCTGCAACCCCGCCTTCCACGCGACCGGCGCGCACTATCTCAACGCCGACACGACCGTGTTCATGCAGCTCCTGCAGCGAGACCTGTTCTCCCGGTTCCCCGATCTGCGCCTGGTGATCCCGCACGGCGGAGGGGCGGTTCCGTACCACTGGGGCCGCTACCGCGGCTGGCCGACATGCTCGGCAAGCCGTCACTGCGCGAGCACCTGATGCGCAACGTCTCCTTCGACACCTGCGTCTACCACCAGCCGGGCGTCGACCTGCTCATGCAAGTCGTCGACGTCGACAACATCCTGTTCGGCTCGGAGATGCTCGGCGCCGTGCGGGGCATCGACCCGACGACCGGGCAGTACTTCGACGCCGCCGCGATCACCGAGGAGCAGCGTCGCCGGGTGTTCGCCGGGAACGCCCTGCGGGTCTACCCGCGTCTGGGCTCCCGACTGGAGGCTCTCGCCTGCTGACCCGGCATCAGCCGGCCGGGGGTTCCGAACCGCTCCGATCTGTGACGACTACCACATGCGGCTAGCGCCTGCACCCCCTCCCGCGAGCACGTCGAGGTGCACACCTTCTTCAAGGACCGGGACATGGAGTTCGCCGTGCGGGGGCTGCTCGGGAACGCCTTCCACCGCGGCACCGACGTCGGCGAGATCCTGAGCACGATCGCCCACGTCCCGGACGGCGACGCCGGGGCCTGGGTGCAGCGGTGGACCGGTACCGCGGACCGGCTGGCCGGGCAGGCCCGGGACGCGGAGGCGGCCGGGCACCTGCGCTCGGCCGCCGGTCGCCGGTTGCGGGCGTCGCACTACTACTCCGAGGCCTCCGACATGGCGCCGGATCCCGACTTCACCCGGCTGTGGGAATGCCACCGCGACGCCTGGGACGCCTTCGTCGACCTCACCGCATCGATCGGTGACGTCGTCGCCGAGCGGATCGCGATCCCGTACGAGGGCACGACGCTGCCCGGCTACTTCTTCGCGCGGACCGGCAGGTCCGGCGGGCCCGCCCGGACCCTGGTCTACAACAACGGCAGCGACGGTTCGGTCGCCGGGAGCTGGGCGCGGGCGGTGGCGCCGGCCCTGGAACGCGGCTGGAACGTCGCGACCTTCGACGGCCCCGGCCAGAACGCCGCCCTGATCCGGCAGCACCTCCCGTTCCGGCCGGACTGGGAGCACGTGCTCACCCCGGTCGTCGACCACCTCCTCGGGCGGGCGGACGTCGATCCCGGCCGGCTCGCGGTGCTGGGCATCAGCCAGGGCGGCTACTGGGTGCCCCGGGCGGCGGCGTTCGAGCACCGGTTCGCGGCGGTGGTCGCCGACCCCGGGGTTCTCGACGTGTCGACGACCATGCTCGCGCAGCTGCCGGGTTTCCTGGTGACGCTGCTCGCCCGGGGCGACCGGGTGCGGTTCGACCGCGACATGAACCTGGCACTGCGGATCTCCCCGGACACCCGGCGGACGCTCCGGTGGCGGATGCGGCCCTACGGCGTCACCTCGCCGTTCGAGTTCTTCACCGCGGCCCGCGCGTACGCCCTGGGCTCCGCCGAGCTGGCGGCGATCCGCAGCCCGATGCTGATCACCGACCCGGACGGCGAGACGTTCTGGCCCGGGCAGTCCGCCCGGATGGCCGACGCGCTCTCGTGCCCGGTCACGCTGCTGCCCTTCACCGCCGTCGAAGGCGCCGACGGCCATTGCGAGCCGGCCGCCCAGGGGTTGCGCGGCGAGCGGATCCTGGACTGGCTCGACGAGCGGGTACCGGCCTGATCGGTTCACTCTTCCGCGTCGGCGTGTCCCGGGCGTCACCGGCCAGGAGGCTGACATGGTGCGCAGCCGTGACGACCCATGCGCCCTACACCGTCCCCTACGGTGACGTCATCGACGGCTACGTCCTGCGCTGTGACTGCGGCTGCGATCTGTTCGTGAGCTACTCCACCGAGGAAGATGCCGAGGAGGCCCGCGAGGCCTCCGTCGACATCGACTGACGGCTCCCCTGCACCGGGGCGGCGAGGCCGTCCGCGAGCCGGGCGAACGTCGTCTCGACGAGCTCGGCGAGCCGCGGCCCGTCGAGCTCGCCGGCCGGGGCGGCGAGCCAGCGCTGCACGACGACCCGCATTCCCCCCATCACCGTGGCGGCCACCAGGGCCGGGTAGAGGTCCTTCTCCTCGTCCGTGCCGGTCCGGGACGCGACGGCCGCGGCGAGGGCCCGCTCCTGCTCGGCGTAGGCCGCGAGCCGGTGCGGCAACAGAGCGGGCGCGCGGCGGATCGCCCGCATCTCCTCGACGCGGTCGCGGTCACGGTAGGTATCACCGCCGACCACCAGCAGCGCTGCTTCGCGCAGCGAGTCGAGCAGCGCCTCGTCCGCGGGCCGGGCGGTGAAGGCCTCGACCAGCGACACGGTCGTGCCGAGGTCGCCCGCGGCGACAGCCTCCTCCTTGCTGGAGAAGTAGTTGAAGAACGTCCGGACCGCCACGTCGGCCTCGTCGGCGATCTGCTCGACGGTCACGCGGTCGACGCCGTGCTGGACCGAGAGCCGCAGCGCGGCTCCGCTCAACGCCGCGCGGGTCGCCATCTTCTTGCGCTCCCGCCGCCCGATGGCCTCGCCCTCCACAACGATCGACACTACGGTCGCACCGCCTCGGTCGGAGCGGCCGAGCGCTCCGGGACACCGAGGTCGATGTCACGGCGCATCCCGTCCGCGGGGACCTCGGTCCTCGACGCGACCGGCAGGTCCCCGCTGCGGCAGATCAGCATGAACGTGCCGGCCGGTACGAGCGGGAGGCGGTAGTCACCCCGGTCGTCGGTGACCGTCCGATCGACCTGCCGGCCACCGCTGTCGACGACGGTCAGCTGCGCTCCGCCGACGCGCTCCCCGTCCCGGCGCACCGTCCCGTGCAGTCCGCTCGACACGGCCTCGTGACGCCCGCCGTCGAGCGGTGCGCCGGTGGACGTTCCCGCTCCGGTGAGTTCCGGATCGCTCGCCGGTCCATGTTCCGGCTCAATGTCGATCGTGTTCCGCAAGGGAACCTCACGCAACGCCATGACGGCGATCAGCGCGATCAGGGCCAGCGGCGCGGCGAACAGGAACACGTGGGCGGTCGACTCGCCGTAGGCGGTCTCGATCACTCCGCGGACCGGGGCCGGGAGCGTGGCCAGGTTCGGGATCGAACCCCCCGACGAGCTCGTCGCCGATGCCGGGATGCCCGCTGCGGCCAGGCCGTCGGAGATCTTGGTGGTGACCGAGCCGCTGAGCACCGCGCCGAGACCGGCGACCCCGGCGGCGCCACCGAGCGAGCGGAAGAAGGCCACCGTGGAGCTGGCCGAGCCCATGTCGCGCATGGCGACGGTGTTCTGCACCGCCAGCACGAGGTTCTGCTGGGTCATGCCCACGCCGAGTCCGACGATCAGCATGTAGATCGCGAGCTGCCAGTACGGGATGGTCGCCGACATGAACGCGGCCTCGGCCGCGAGCCCGATGGTCAGCAGCGCGCAGCCCATGACGAGGTAACGCTTCCAGCGGCCGAACCGGCTGATCAGCTGTCCGGTCGTGGTCGAGGCGACCAGGAGCCCACCGATCATCGGCAGGGTCATCAGGCCGGCCGCGGTGGCGGTGGCGCCGCGGGCGAGCTGGAAGTACTGGCTCAGGAACACCGTCGAGCCGAACATCGCGACACCGACGAACAGGCTGGCGACGATGGTCAGCACGACCGTGCGCTGACGGAACAGGTAGAGCGGGATGATCGGTTCCTTCACCCGCGACTCCACGAACACGGCCAGCGCGAGTGCGACGACGCCGCCGCCGCCCCAGGCCAGCGAGGTCCACGACACCCAGTCGAAGTTCTGGCCGCCCAGCGAGGTCCACAGCAGCAGGAACGACACCCCGGCGGCGATCAGGAGCGCGCCCAGGTAGTCGATGTGCACCTCACGCTTGATCGTCGGAACGGTCAGCGTCTTCTGCAGCACGACCAGCGCGATCGCGGCCAGCGGCACCGCGACGAAGAAGCACCAGCGCCAGCCCAGCGGCGAGTCCACGATCACGCCGCCGATCAGCGGCCCGCCGACCGTCGCCACCGCCATGATCGCGCCGAGGTAGCCGGAGTACCGGCCCCGCTCACGCGGCGGGATGATCGCCGCCATCACGACCTGGGCCAGGGCCGTCAGCCCGCCCATGCCCAGCCCCTGCACCACCCGGAAGCCGATCAGCTCCGGGGTCGAGGTCGAGATCCCGCACAGCACCGAGCCGGTGATGAACACCGTGATCGCGAGCTGGACCAGCAGCTTTTTGCTGAACAGGTCCGCGAGCTTGCCCCAGATCGGGGTCGAGGCCGTCATCGCCAGCAGCGACGCGGTCACCACCCACGTGTACTGCGCCTGGGTACCGCCCAGGTCAGCGAGGATCCGCGGCAGGGCGTTGGACACGATCGTGCTGGACAGGATCCCGACGAACAACGCCAGCAGCAGTCCCGAGAGCGCCTGCAACACATGGCGGCGGCTCGTGGACGCGGAACCGGCGGGTGAGGAGTGGGGCGGAGGAGTGTCGCCCCCCGGTACGGCGCGGGCAGCCGGGTCGGGCGAAGGGGCGGTCATCGTCACCGGGACGACGGTAGACCGATGAATGCATAGTCTGCAACTTTGCGTGCTATGCGATGGCGCACGTCATGCAGGTTCGACCGCCGATCATGTGGCTGCTCCCTCCGGACAGATCATCGGGCGCGTAGCGTCGCGGCGAACGCTGACGGGGATCGGATCGGGTGAGGCGTGTATGTGGGGTTACGGGTTCCGCCGCGTGGGCGGGCCGGAGCAGCAGGCGTTCCTGGACGTTCCTGTACGGCGGCTGTCCCGGCATGCTCGGCGGCTGGGCGCCGATGGCGCTGGTCACGGCCTCGTTCGCGGCACACCGGCCGGACGTGGTGTCCCCGGAACGGGCCCGCCGCGCTGCCGGTCGCCGCCGGCACTGCCTACGACACGCTGGGGAATCTGCGGCTGGAGCGCGGCAGCACGCTGCTGGTCAACGGCGCCGGTGGCGGGGTCGGCCTGCCGCTGCGGCGACGGTGTGGCGGACCGGATCCGGGCGGCCGCGCCGGGCGGGATCGACGGTGCACTCGACCTCGTCGGCGGGGCGGCGCTGCGGTCCGTCGCCGACCTGGTGCCGGCCGGACGGCTGTACTCGGTCGCCGACAAACCCCTGGTCAAGCAGCTCGGCGGACACGACGTGGAGCGCGACCGGAGCACCGCGGTGCTGGCCGAGCTCGCCCGCCTGGTCGCCACGGGCGAACTCGATCCGCTGGTGAGCGACGTCCGCCCGCTGGACGAGGCGGCCGAAGCGCTCGCGCTGGTCGAGGCCGGACACGTCGCCGGCAAGATCGTCCTGGTGCCGGCTCCCCGGGTGTAGAGCGGCACCAGCGTTCGCTCAGAAGTTGCCGCGCTTGTCCTGCTCGCGCTCGATCGCCTCGAACAGGGCCTTGAAGTTGCCCTTGCCGAATCCGAGCGAGCCGTGCCGCTCGATGAACTCGAAGAACAGCGTGGGCCGGTCGCCGACCGGCTTGGTGAAGATCTGCAGCAGGTAGCCGTCCTCGTCGCGGTCGACCAGGATCCCACGGGACTGCAGCTCCTCGATCGGGACGCGGACGTTCCCGATCCGGGCGCGCAGCTCCGGGTCCTCGTAGTAGGAGTCCGGGGTGGCGAGGAACTCGACGCCCCTGGCCCGCAGGATGTCGACGGTCGCCACGATGTCCTCGGTCGCCAGTGCGAGGTGCTGGGCGCCCGGACCACGGTAGAACTCCAGGAACTCGTCGATCTGCGACTTGCGCTTGCCCGGGGACGGCTCGTTGAGCGGGAACTTGACCCGGTGGTTGCCGCTCGCGACGACCTTACTCATCAGGGCCGAGTAGTCGGTGGCGATGTCGTCGCCGATGAACTCGGCCATGTTGGTGAAGCCCATGATCCGGTTGTAGAAGTCGACCCACTCGTCCATCCGGCCGAGCTCGACGTTGCCGACGATGTGATCCAGCGCCTGGAACAGCCGCTTCGGAGCTCCGTCCGGGCGGACCACGGCGGAGGTGCGCGCGACGTATCCGGGCAGGTACGGGCCCGCGTACCGGGAACGGTCGACGAGGGTGTGCCGGGTCTGGCCGTAGGCGGCGATCGCGGCGGTGCGGATCACCCCGTGCTCGTCGGAGACGTCGTGCGGGTCGGCCAGGACCGTGGCGCCCTGGGCGCGGGCGTGGCCGATGCAGCGGTCGACGTCGGGGACCTCGAGGGCGATGTCGACGACGCCGTCGCCGTGGGTGCGGTGGTGGTCGGCGATCGGGCTGGCCGGATCGACGGCGCCGCGGATCTCGAAGCGGATCGCGCCGGAGCGCAGCACGTAGGCGTGGTGGTCGCGGTTGCCGGTCTCCGGGCCGGAGTAGGCGATCAGCTCCATGCCGTAGACGGCCTGGAACAGGTGCGCGGTCCCGGTGGCGTTGCCGACCGCCCACACGATGGCGTCCCAACCCGTGACCGGGAACGGGTCGGTCGCGTCGTCGTACTCGACGAGCCCGACCAGCTGGTAGAGCTGGTCGAGATCCAGCTCGGCGAGTCGCTCCTGACTGGTGAGGGCCTGGTCGACGCTCACGGCATACCTCCTCGGACGCAACGGCTGGGGTTGACTGCACCGAAAGGACACCTGAACGCGATCCCGACGGCAACACGCACGCGATGGACTGGCGTTCGTGTCCATCTCGTGCCGGGAAATCGCCATGGAGCTGTACAGTCTGCCCACATGCCCGACGAACTCGACGCGCTGGACGTCGACCTGCTCGCGGCACTCCGCGACCACACGCGCGTGGGGGTCCTCGAGCTCTCGCGCACGCTCGGAGTCGCCCGGGGCACCATCCAGGCCCGGCTCGATCGCCTCGAACGGATCGGCGTGATCACCGGCTACGGGCCCGACATCGACCTCGTCGCGGCCGGCCACGGTGTCCGGGCCTTCGTCACGCTGGAGATCGCACAGGGCGAGCTCGATGAGGTGACCGCCGAGCTGACCGCGCATCCCGCGGTGCTGGAGGCCTACGCCACGACCGGTTCGTCCGACGTGCTCTGCCGTCTCGGAGCGTCGTCCCACGAGGACCTGCAGCAAGCACTGCTCGCGCTCAACCGGTCGCCGTTGATCGGGCGCACGACCAGCATCGTCATCCTTTCCGTGATCGTCGCACCCCGCGCACTCCCCTTGCTGGAGAACGCCCCGCGCCGGGCACCTCGCCGGGCACCCGCCTACCGGAGCCCGCCGAACCGGTGAGACCACTGAGGCCGGTGAGGCCGCTGAGACCGGTGATGCCACTCCGCCGGGAGTGTCGTCCGCCCGGCCGACGGAAGGCTGTGCCACAATCTCGAAACGGGTCGATGGGCGGTACGATGAATCGGAGACCCGATCCCGCCGCGCACTGATCATCCGGCACGATCGGCCTGTGCGGTGGGCGCCGCAACCTTCGCCGGTGGCGCCTCCGGTGTGCGGGCCCGTCCGGCCCCGCGGCGGCGATCTCCTGCTGACCCGCAGGCCAGGTCGCGTCTGGGGAGAGGCCGCCTCTCCCAGCGACACCGGTCACCCGACCGCAGCACTGTATGCGGCAGGGCCGCCACCGCGGCCCCGCCGGGCATTTCCGAGGAGGAGTACGTGGCTCGACGAGGCCAGCCCCAGACCAGGGCTCGCCGTGGCGCCCCGCGGGACCGACGGCGCGGCCGCGACCGCGGCGCTGACGGCGGCGGCGACGTCATGTCGGTGCTCGCGGGCGCCGTGCGGGAGATCCAGACCGCCCTGCGGAGCGGGCGGGTGACGCCCGCGACGCGCACGAAGTTCCAGGCGGCCGCGCTGATGCTGCGCGATGAGCGCGCCCGGGTCCGGGCGGAGCAGAACAGCACCGAACGGCACCGGGCCGAGCAGCTCAAGCGTCTCGACGACATCGCGAAGACCCTGGCGATGAACGCCGTCCGTGACCAGTCGCTGATGGCGCTGCTCGCCGAGGACGCCGTCGTCTCCGACGAGGCCAGGTCCCTCAAACGCGAGGTGCTGCGGACCGCGGGCATCGAGACGAGCTCCGAGACCGACGTCGACGAGGCCCCGCCGGTGGAGTCCCTACCCGCCGTCTCCAAGCCCCGGGTGGTGCCGCAGTCGGTCGTCTCGCGACAGATGGCCAACCCCTTCCTCGCCCCCGACTTCTCGGCCGGGCACCGGACCTTCCTGCTCGCCGACGAGCCGGGGCTGGGCAAGACGGCTCAGGCGCTGCTCGCCGCGGAGGCCGCGAACGCCTACCCGCTGCTCGTCGTCGTGCCCAACGTCGTCAAGACGAACTGGGTGCGCGAGGCCGGGCTGTGGACACCCCGCCGCTCCGCCACCGTGATCCACGGCAACGGTGACTCCATCGACGGATTCGCCGACATCGTCGTCGTCAACTACGAGGTGCTCGACCGCCACGTGGGGTGGCTCGGCGACTTCGGCTTCCGCGGGATGGTCGTCGACGAGGCGCACTTCATCAAGAACAAGACCTCGCAGCGCTCGCGGCACGTCCTGGAGCTCTCCGAGCGCATCCGGTCCTTCACCGCGCGTCCGCTGCTGATGGCGCTGACCGGCACCCCGCTGATCAACGACATCGAGGACTTCCTCGCCATCTGGCAGTTCCTCGGCTGGATCGACGAGAAGAAGCCGCGCGCCGACCTGATGGACGCCCTCGCCGGGACCGGCCTGTCCCCCGCCGATCCGGGCTTCGACGCCGCCGCCCGCCGGTGCGTCGTGGATCTCGGTATCGTCCGCCGCCGCAAGGTCGACGTGGCCGCGGACATCCCCCCGCGCCGGATCGCCGACCTTCCCGTCGAGCTGGACGGCCCCGCCGGCCGGTCGATCCGGGCGGCCGAGCGCGACCTCGCCCGCCGGATGGTGGCGAGGTACTCCGACGCCCTCGCCAACCGACGGTCCGGTGAGCTCGTCGAGGGCATCGACCACGACCTCGTGCGCCAGGTGGCCCGGTGGGAGCAGAAGGATGCGGCCGCCGCGACCGACGGCGACAACGTCTTCGCCATGATGCGACGGATCGGCCAGGCGAAGGCCGGCCTCGCCGCCGACTACGCCGCACAGCTCGCGCGCAGCGCGGGCAAGGTGGTCTTCTTCGCCAAGCACGTCGACGTGATGGACGTCGCCGAGGAGACGTTCACCAAGCAGGGGGTCCGGTTCTCCTCGATCCGCGGCGACCAGAGCGCCACGGCACGCCAACGCAACATCGACGCCTTCGTCGACGACCCGGGTGTCACCGTCGCGGTCTGCTCGCTGACCGCGGCCGGCGTGGGCATCAACCTCCAGGTCGCCTCCAACATCGTGCTCGCCGAACTCTCCTGGACCGCTGCCGAGCAGACCCAGGCCATCGACCGCAGCCACCGCATCGGTCAGACCGAGCCCGTCACCGCATGGCGCATCATCGCCGCACAGACGATCGACGCCCGGATCGCGGAGCTGATCGACGGCAAGGCCGGCCTCGCCGCCGCGGCGCTCGACGGCTCCGAGGAGGAGGTCGGATCGTCTGCCGACGTGCAGCACGAGGCGCTCGTCGCGCTGCTGACCGCCGAACTGGAGGCGGCCCCGATCAGCCGCCGGACATGACGAGCTCGAACAGCATGCTGCCCTGACGCAGCACCGCGTCCCGGTCCACGTCCGTGTCCGTGTCCTGCCAGGCCAGGGTCAGCTCGGTCAACCCACCGATGCAGAAGTGCGCGGCGGCGAGCTGGTCATGCGGGTCCCTGCTGCTTCGCGTCGCCATTCCCGCCATCACGACCGCGAAACCCCGGTAGGAGCTACGTCGCCGCGCCCGCAGCTCGGGCGAGCCGACGGCCTCGACCAGCACCGCGGCGTGCCGAGGGTCCTCCTCGAGCAGGCGGACGTAGGACTCGATCGCGGCGAGCCAGCGGCTCTCCCCCTCGACGGCCGCGTCCATCGCGGCCAGCGCTGCCGACCCGCGCAGCTCGCTGCTGTGGTCGAACACCTCGCACAGAAGGTCGACATCCTCGGGGAACTCCTCGCGGAAGCACGTCGCGTCCAGGCCCGCCGCCGCGGCAGCGGCGTCGAGGGTCACGGCCGCCCAGCCGACCTCGGCCCACATCTGCCATGCCGTGTCGAGCAGCACTTCTCGTGCCCGTCCCTCGTCCGCCACCGGGGGAGGATGCCACGGCCGGATCCGGCCCCACGGTGGCCGACCGTCCCGTATACCGCGTTTTGATGATCCGGCCGACACTATCGGGTGATCACGTCCTGCCCGTAGGCCGCGAGGCCGTCGCAGGCCGCCTCGACATCGCCTCCGGACGTGCCCACGATGTACCAGGTCACGCCGGCCTCGGCCAGCTCGCCGATGTGGTGACGGTGCTCCTCGAGCGATCTGCCGGGCTTGCCCGGGAAGCCGCTCTGCGGCGACTGCACCTGCACGTCGACGGCAGCCGGATCGCGGCCGGCGGCCGCCAGCATCTCGCGCAGGTCGTCGATCGCGTCCGCGAGCTCGGCCGGGGATCTCAGGGCGGCGGTCCGTGTCGTGGCCGCCATCTCGTCGCCGATGAGCAACGGGGACCAGCCCTGCGCGGACCCGGCGACCCGGCGACGGGAGTTGCGGCCGTTGCCACCAAGCCACACGGGTGGGTGCGGACGCTGCACCGGTCCCGGCACGCTCACCTGGTCGCGCGCCTCGAAGTGCCGGCCCCGCCCCGTGTACGACTCGCCCGACCAGAGCTCACCGAGCACCTCGAGGGCCTCGTCGAGCAGGGCACCGCGCTCGGAGAAATCCACCCCGAGCGCGCCGAACTCCGACCGCAGGTACCCGCTCCCGGCTCCGATCGTGAGCCGCCCACCGGAGAGCTGATCCACCGTGGCGATCGACTTGGCCAGCAGCAGCGGGTTGCGGTAGGGCAGCACGAGCAGGTAGGTCAGCAGCCGCAGCCGGGTGGTGGCCGCGGCGCAGAAGGCCAGCGCGGCGAGCGGGTCGAGGCTGGCGTGCCCGCCCCGCTCCAGCCACGTCGACGAGGGAGCGGGGTGCTCGGTGAAGGCCAGCGCGCCGAAGCCCGCGTCTTCGGCTGCCCGGGCGAAGCGCGCCAGCCCGTCCCCCTGGTACAGCTGCGGGGTGCAGCCATGCTGCCCGACCGGATGCACAACGGTGAAGCGCACGAATCCTCCTGGGCAGACAGCAAGAACCTATCCGTACGAGTGGCGCTCTCGTCCAACCGGGCCGTACGAACGGAGCTCTCGTCCAAACCGGGCCGGGCCCGTTAGGCGGTGCGGATCAGGTAGTCCTCGTCGCGGGCGTCGGTGACGAGCATGTGGCCGGGCTCGTGCGCGATCACCAGGGGCAACCGGGACTCGGTCACCGCCGCCTGCGGCGTCACCCCGCACGCCCAGAAGACCGGCACGTCGCCCCCGTCCACCGGGACCGGGTCGCCGTAGTCGGGGCGGTCCAGGTCCGTGATGCCCAGCGCCTCCGGATCCCCGACGCGCACCGGGGCACCGTGCACGGACGGGTAGCGCCCGGTGACCGCGACCGCGGTGCTCACCAGCTCGGCCGGCACCGGGCGCATCGACACCACCAGCGGGCCGGCCGGCGCGCCCGCCGGGCGGCAGCGTCGCGCGGTGCGGTACATCGGCACGTTGGAGCCCCGCTCCAGGTGCCGGAGCGGCACGCCCGCGGCGAGCAGTGCCCGCTCGAACGTGAAGCTGCAGCCGATCAGGAAGCTGACCAGGTCCTCGCGCCAGTGGCCGAGCACGTCGGTGGGCTGCTCGGTGAGCTCGCCGTCGCGGTAGACGCGGTAGCCGGGCAGGTCGGTGCGGATGTCGCCGGGGGAACCGTCGGCGCAACCGGAGCCGGCGCCGTCCAGCAGCGGGCCGGACGTGGCGCCGGCCTCGAGCACGTCCAGCACGGGACAGGACTGCGGGTTGCGCTGGGCGAACAGCAGGACGTCCCACGCCCGGTCAGCCGGGACGGTGATCAGGTTCGCCTGCGTCCAGCCGTCGCACCACCCCGAGGTCGGGGTGACGAGCCCCGCCCGGAACCGGGCCCGCGCGGCGGCGGGTCGCAGGTCGCTGAGATTCGGGACGGCCATGGCTACAGCTTCCCCAGCCCGGCCAGCGACTCCCAGCCGAGGTAGAGGCTGAGCACCCAGGCCAGCACCCCGATCGCCAGCAGCCAGACCGGGTAGCGGTAGCCGCCCAGCAGGTCGCGGCGGCGCCAGGCCACCCAGAGTACGAGCGTGAACCCGATCGGCAGGATCAGCCCGTTGAACGCGCCGGCGAACACCAGCAGCGTCACCGGCGTCGTGCCGATCAGCAGGTACACCACGGCGCTGATGACGATGAACCCGATGGTGAGCAGGCTGCGCCGGCGCGGGGAGGTGGCGTCCGAGGTCAGGAACGACACCGAGGTGTACGCGGCGCCGATCACGGACGTGATCGCGGCCGCCCAGAGGATCACCCCGAACATGCGCAGCCCCACCTGCCCGGCGGCGGCCTCGAACGCGGAGGCGGTCGGGTGCTCCTCGGCCAGGGTGACCCCGCCGCCGACCACACCGAGCACGGCCAGGAACAGCAGCACCCGCATCACGGCGGTGACCAGGATGCCCTGGATCGAGCTGCGCGAGACGACACCGACGTTCTCCGGGCCGGTCATCCCGGAGTCGAGCATCCGGTGCGCCCCGGCGTAGGTGATGTAGCCACCCACCGTGCCGCCGATCAGCGTCGTGATGACCAAGAAGTCGATCTGGTCGGGCAGGACGGCGTTGCGCAGGGCGGCGCCAACCGGCGGGTCGGACACGACCGCCACGTAGGCCGTCAGGGCGATCATCACCGCGCCCAGCACGACGACGATCCGGTCCAGCGCCACCCCGGCCTTCCTGATCGAGAACACCCCGATCGCGATCAGTGCCGAGATCGCACCGCCGATCTTCGCGTTCAGCCCGAGCATCGCGTTCAACCCGAGCCCGGACCCGCCGACGTTCGCGATGTTGAATACCAGCCCGCCGGCCACCACCAGCACGGTGAGCACCCAGCCGACGCCGGGCGCGACCTTGTTGCCCAGTTCGTGGGCGCGCAGCCGGGACACCCCGATCACCCGCCACACGTTGAGCTGCACGGCGATGTCGACCAGGATGGAGATCAGGATCGCGAACGCGAACGCCGCTCCCAGGCGGGCGGTGAACGTCGTGGTCTGGGTGATGAACCCGGGCCCGATCGCACTGGTGGCCATCAGGAACATGGCACCGAGCAGGGCGCTGCGTCCGCCCCGGGGCCCGGCGGGCGGGGGCTGGGCGCGGGCCGCGGTCGTGTCGTCGTCGTCCTCGCGCCGGGCGGGTTCCTGCGGTGCGTCGTTCACTCGGATGCCTCCGTCGGTGCACGGCTTGAGGAGCCGTCCGTCCATGGGAACCCGACCTGCCCCGGTTGTCCACCGGCCGTGGGGGGGGGGGGGGGGGCCCCCCGGGGGGGGGCCCCCCCCCGGGGGGGGGGCCCCCCCCCCCCCCGCGGGGGGCCGCCCCCCCCCCCCGGGGGGCCGGGGGCGGGG
>JAKDNL010000509.1 GCA_030451825.1 Pseudonocardia sp.
ACACCGGGCCGACGACGTCGTGCTGCACCTTCTCGTCGTAGACCTCCTTCATCAGACGCCCGGCGCCCCAGCCGAGCTCGTGGTCGATGCCGAGCCGGTCCAGCACGGCGCGGGCCTCGCCGATCGGCATGCCCGGGTGCATCACGGCGCCCGTCTTGTCGGCGATCATGTCGGCGAACCGGCGGCGTGGCCACGGCTGCGCGAGGTCGATGTCGAGCTCGCCGTAGCGCACGGTCAGGGCGCCGTCACGCTCACCGAGGGCGGCCCGGGCGGCAGCTTTGATCATGCCCTCGACCAGGTCCATCATGTCGTGGTAGTCGGCGAAGGACTGGTAGGCCTCGAGCATCGTGAACTCGGGGTTGTGCCGGGTGTCGACGCCCTCGTTGCGGAACACCCGGCCGATCTCGAACACCCGGCCCATCCCGCCGACGATCAGCCGCTTGAGGTGCAGCTCGAGCGCGATCCGCAGGTACATGTCCAGGTCGAGCGCGTTGTGGTGGGTGACGAACGGACGCGCCGACGCCCCGCCCTGGATGCTCTGCAGCACGGGGCCCTCGACCTCGGTGAAGTGCTGATCGGTGAGGTGGGTCCGGATGGCGTGGATCGCGGCGTGCCGGATCCGGAAGATCTCCCGGGTGCGCTCGTTCATCTCCAGGTCGAGGTAGCGGCGCCGGTAGCGGGTCTCGACGTCGACCAGACCGCGGTGCTTGTCCGGCGGGCGGCGCACGGCGCGGGCGAGCAGCGTGAACTCCTCGACACGTGCCGAGAGCTCGCCGCGCCGGGTCGTCATGACCGTGCCCGCCGCGCCGACCCAGTCGCCGCGCTCGAGCGCGTCGAACGCGTGGTGGCGCTCGGCGCCGAGCACCGCGGTGTCGACGAAGAGCTGGATCTCGCCGGAGTCGTCGCGCAGGGTCGCGAAGCTCAGCCCGCCCTGGGCGCGCAGCAGCATGACCCGGCCGGCGACCCGGACCCGGGTGCCGGTCACCGAGTCCGGGCCCAGCGCCCCGAACTCGCCGCGGACCGCGCCGATGCGGTGGTCGACCTGGTAGCGGTAGGGGAGCGGATCGTCCGCGCCGATGCCGTCGGCCGTGCTGGTCATGCCGGTCCTCCCGTTGCCGTGGTGATCGAGGTCGAGCCCGCGCGCGGGCGGGCCGAGGAACGCGCGAGGGAGATCGTCGCGGCCACCATCACCGCGACGGTCAGCCCGATCAGCACCCATTCCGGGCCGTCGGCCCGGATCGTCTCGCCGAGCACCAGCAGCCCGATCACGGCCGCGACCACCGGCTCGCCGACGGTCACCGCGGGCAGCGATGCGGACAGCTCACCCGCCGAGTAGGACCACTGCTGTGCCGCGGTGCCCCCGGCGACGGCGAGGACCAGAACCCAGGTCTCCCAGCTGGTGAGCACCGCGACCGGGCCGTCGCCGAGCAGGTCCACGACGCCCTTGACCAGCGCGGCGGCTACGCCGAAGGCCATACCGGCGGCCACGCCGAGCGACAGCGCCCGCGCCGTGCCGCGGCGCAGCAGCGCCACCGCCACGCACCCGGCCACGATCACGGCCAGCACCGTGCCGGTCGGCATCCAGTCCCGGGCCGGCGCCCGGTCGAGACCGGCGGTCGGGTCGCCGATGACCACGAACACGGCCAGCGACGCGACCAGCACCAGCGCCGCGCCCCACTCGGCCCGCGTCACCCGGCGCCCGGCCCAGCCGGCGCCCAGCGGCAACGCGAACAGCAGGGTGGTCACCAGCAGCGGCTGGACCAGTAGCAGCGACCCGACGCCCAGGGCCGCGGCCTGCATCGCGAACCCGGCAGTGTCCCCGAACGTGCCGACCCACCAGAGCGGGGAGCGGGCGAGGCGGCCCACCAGCGACCCTCCGGAGTCCGCGGCGGCGACGTGGTGCTGCGCGACCGAGGCCGCGGCGAACAGGATCGCGGCCAGCAGGGCCAGCGCGACGGCCACCAGCGTCACGAGGCCTCCTCCGTTCCCCTCCGGGGAGGATCTCCCGGGTATCCGCGTCCCACCGAGCCTGCTGGGAGGTACTCGCCGCGACGTCCCCGTCCGTTTCGCCGGGTCTCATACCCTGGTAGGAGGGCCGAGATCCGACCGCGCTCCGACGCGGCGCAGGTGGTCCCGACGGCATCGTCATGGGCATGCGAACGATCGACGTCACCGTGCCGGGCCGGACCCCGGCCGCCGCACCCGCACCGCCACCCCGGCCCTCGCCCTCGGCGCGTCCGGTCGGCGGGGGGTCATCGGTCGTGGCCGCCGGTCACGGTGGATCATGTCCGGCTGTGGAGGTCCCGTCCCCGACGCGCGCCGGAGGGCAGCGGTGAGCGCCCCGCACGTCCGGCAGGAACCGGGGGCCGTGACCCGCCGGCCGTCTCCGGTGGATCGCTTCGTGGACGCCTGCCGCCGGCACCCGGTGATCGTGGACAGCGTCCTGGCGGTGCTGGTCGCGTTGATCGGTATCGCGCTGGCCCGCAGCGCCTACAGCCCCCGCGCGCAGTGGGATGCCAGTACCGTCGTCGCCGTCGTGGCGGCCGCGCCGATCGCGTTGCGTCGACGGTACCCGATGCCGGCCGCGATCGTCACCGCCGTCGTGGCGGTGATCGCCATGCAGGCGGTCGGGATCCGCGGTCTGGAACTGCCCGCCCTGGTCATGGGGTACTCCGCGGTGGCCTACGGCCCGCGGTGGGCCGGTCCGCTCACCCTCGGGGTGATGCTCCTGGGGGGTCTCCTGCCACTCACGGGTGGCATGCTGACCGACCCGTCGGTGCTGGCCGTCATCCTTCTCGTGGCCGGGCTCTTCGGGGCCTGTACCTGGCTCGCCGGGTCGCTGCGCCGGGCCCAGCGACGGGTCGTCGAGCAGCTGCAGGACAAGGCCCGTCTGCTGGAGGAGGGCCGGCGCCGTGAGGTGCGCCTGGAGCTGCTGGCCGAGCGTTCCCGGATCTCGCGGGAGGTGCACGACGTCGTCGCGCACTCGCTGTCCGGGATCATCGCCCAGGCCGACGGCGGCCAGTACGCCGCGACGCGGGACCCGCAGCGTGCGGTCGAGGTCCTCGCCGGGATCGCCACGACCGGCCGCGAGGCCCTCGGCGACGTACGGGGGCTGCTCACCATGCTGCGCGACACCGCACCGGTCGACGACGCCGAGGACACCTCCCGGCCGCAGCCCGGCACCGACGACGTCCCGGCGCTGGTGGCGCAGGTGCACGCCGGCGGCCTGCCGGTCGAGCTCGAGGTCACCGGCGCCCCGCGAGCGCTGGCGTCCGGGGCCGGGCTGACCGCCTACCGCGTCGTGCAGGAGTCCCTGACCAACGTCATCAAGCACGCCGGCGCCGACGCGGTGACGCACGTGGCGCTGCACTGGGCCCCGGACGAGCTCACCGTCCGAATCCGCGACGAAGGCGCCCGGGGACCGCGCCCGACCCCACCGGCCGGCGGGCACGGCCTCACCGGCATGCGCGAACGTGCGGCGCTGCACGGCGGGTCCGTCGAGACCGGCCCGCACCCGGACGGCGGGTTCGTCGTGCGGCTGCGCCTACCCCTGACCCCTGGTAAGTGAGGACACCGCCCGTGAACACGAACGACCCGGTCCGCCTGATGCTCGTCGACGACCAGGAGCTGGTCCGTGCCGGCTTCGCGATGGTGCTCGACTCGACCGACGACATCACGGTCGTCGCGCAGGCGGGTGACGGCGAGGAGGCACTCGCGCTGCTCGAGGACACCGCCGTCGACGTGGTCCTGATGGACGTGCGGATGCCGCGCCTGGACGGCATCGAGGCGACCCGGCGGGCGGTCGCCGCGCACCCGGGCCTGCGGGTCGTCGTGCTCACCACGTTCGACCTGGACGAGTCGGTGACCGCCGCGATAGCGGCCGGCGCCAGCGGGTTCCTGCTCAAGGACGTCGCGCCGCAGGCCCTGATCGAGGCGGTCCGCACGGTCCGCCGTGGCGACTCCGTGATCGACCCGGTCTCCACCCGCCGGCTCCTGCGCGCCACCGCCCCGCTGCTGGCCGAGCCGGAACCGGCCGACGCGCCCTCCGCCGCCACGCCCCCGAGCGCGGCGCTGACCGAGCTCACGCCCCGGGAGCGGGAGGTCCTCGTGCTGATGGGGAAGGGGCTGACCAACTCCGAGATCGCCTCCGACCTGTTCCTGTCCGAGGCGACGGTGAAGACGCACATCGGTCACGTGCTGGCCAAGACCGGGTCCCGTGGACGGGTCCAGGCCGTGGCCCTCGCGTTCCGCACCGGTCTGGTCAGCTGAGCCCTCCGCCGGGAGGCGGTCAGAACTCGGTGACCCCGGCGTCCGGGGCGACCTCGTGGGCTGTCATGAACTCCGCGTCGTCGGAGGCGAGGAACAGCACCGTCCCGGCGACGTCCTCGGGCTGGGTCATCTGGACCGGCAGCATGTTGGCGAACATCCCGTTCAGGCGCGGGTCGGTGTCCCTGGCCGTCGCGAGTGCGACCTGCATGTCCCCGCTGCCCAGCGGGGTGGCCATGCCGGTCGGGTGCACGCTGTTGACACGGATCTGGTGCTTCGCGAGCTCGGCCGCGAAGGCCTTCGCCATGCCGCGGACCGCCCACTTGCTCGTGGTGTAGGGGACCATGAACGGCTGCACCTTCATCCCGGCCGCGGAGCTGATCAGGATGATCGAGCCCCCGCCGGCGTCGATCAGGTGCGGTGCCCCGGCCATCACGGTGTTCCAGACGCCGGTGACGTTGACGTCCAGGGTGTCGCGCAGGATCTCCGGCGTCACCTGGTCCCAGGCGCGCGGGATGCAGATGCCGGCGTTGGCCACGACGACATCGAGCCGGCCGAGCTCGGCGACGGCCCCGTCGACGACGGCACGCAGCCCGCCGAGGTCGCGCACGTCGACCTGTCCGGTGATCACGCGGGCGCCGTGGGCCTCGGCCAGTTTCGCGGTCTCCGCGAGGTCGCTCGGGACGGCGGACTCGTAGTCGACCCCGGGCAGCGGCCCGCAGACGTCGACGAGCACGAGGTCGGCGCCCTCGGCGGCGAACCGCACGGCGCTGGCGCGTCCCAGGCCGCGCGCCGCGCCGGTCACCAGTGCCACCTTGCCGCCGATGCGGCCGGTCCGGTTGGTCATGTCTGTCTCCTGCTCATCGAGGGT
>JAKDNL010000510.1 GCA_030451825.1 Pseudonocardia sp.
CGCTGTTCGCGCCGGTCACGACGGCGGGCCGGCCCTGCTGGGGCAGGATGTCGGCGATGGTCCAGGGGGGCAGGGCTGATGTGATCATGGGGCTCCTTCGTGCGGGACGGGGGTGGGCAGCGGCGCCCGCGGATTGTCCACGTGTACCCGAACCCCGCCGGGTCGACGCGCTGTCCGGGGGTGCGTCCCGGCGGCGTGGAGGGCACTCTCGAAAGCGGGACGAGGAGGTCGGTCATGGCGTACTACCGGCGGTGCGGCGCGGTACCGCCCAAGCGGCACACCCAGCATCGGCGCCCGGACGGCGGGCTCTACTACGAGGAGCTGGTGGGGGAGGAGGGCTTCTCCTCGGACTCGTCGCTGCTCTACCACGCACGCGTGCCCTCGGCGATCGTCGACGCGACGCCGTGGGAGCCCCCGGACGTCGCGACCACCGAGAACCGGCCGTTGCTGCCCCGGCACCTGGCGCTGCACGACCTGTTCGACGGGGACGCGAAGCGGGTCGACGTGGTGTCCGGACGCCGGCTGGTACTCGGCAACGCCGACGTGCGGATCTCCTACGTCGTCGCGTCCGGGTCCTCGCCGCTCTACCGCAACGCCGTCGGCGACGAGTGCGTCTACCTGGAGTCCGGCGCGGCGACCGTGGAGACGGTGTTCGGCACGCTGGAGGCCGTCGCGGGCGACTACGTGCTGCTGCCGCGCTCGACCACGCACCGCTGGCTGCCCACCGGCGACGGTGTCGACTCCTCCGGGCCGGTGCGCGCTTACGTGATCGAGGCGAACTCGCACATCGCGCCGCCGGAGCGCTACCTGTCCCGGTTCGGTCAGCTCCTCGAGCACGCGCCGTACTGCGAGCGCGACCTGCACGGACCCGACGGGCCACTGCTCGTCGACGGGCCGGAGGCGGGCCAGGAGACGGAGGTCCTGGTCAAGCACCGCAGCGGCAGGGGCATCACCGGGACCCGCTACGTCTACCCGGCGCACCCGTTCGACGTCGTCGGCTGGGACGGGTGTCTCTACCCGTACACGTTCAACGTCGCGGACTTCGAGCCGATCACCGGGCGCGTGCACCAGCCGCCGCCGGTGCACCAGGTCTTCGCCGGGCGCAACTTCGTGATCTGCAACTTCGTGCCGCGCAAGGTCGACTACCACCCGCTGTCCGTTCCGGTCCCCTACTATCACTCCAATGTGGACTCCGATGAGGTGATGTTCTACTGCGGCGGGAACTACGAGGCGCGCAAGGGCTCCGGGATCGGCCAGGGCTCGGTCAGCCTGCATCCGGGTGGCCACTCACACGGCCCGCAGCCCGGGGCGATGGAGCGGTCGCTGGGCGCGGAGTACTTCGACGAGCTGGCCGTCATGGTGGACACGTTCGCGCCGCTGGAGCTGGGCGAGGGCGGCCGCGCCTGCGAGGACCCCGACTACGCCTGGACCTGGGCGAACGCCCGCGGCTGACGCCGCCGCCGCGCACGGGCGGCTGACGCACGACCCCGTATTCGGCCTCATGCTCGGAGACACCGTCAGCGCACCCGAGGCGGAGCGGATCGGCTGGATCAACCGGGCCGTGCCCGACGACGAGCTCGACGACGTCGTGTCCGACTGGTGCACGCGCCTCCTGGCCCGCAGTCCGCAGGGCATGCGACTCACCAAGATCTCCCTGGACTTCGACGGCGACCTCACACTGCCGTCCGTCCGGCACGGCTTCGAGACCCTCACGCACAACTACGGCACCGCCGAGTTCCACGAGGGCACCACGGCGCTCCTCGGGCGGAGGGCCCCGAAGTTCCGCGCCGACCCGACCTGAGCGGCTCCCCCGGGCCGCCCCGGCGTCAGTAGACCTCGGGCAGCAGGATGTCGGTCGGCGGGTTCTCGGGGAGGTACTTGCCCGCGCGGGCGCCCGCGTGGATCTCGTCCTTCGACAAACCCTGTTCACGGGCGTCGACGAGCTTGTCCGGGTCGAAGTACGAGCCGATTGGGTTTTCCGCGAACTCGCGAGAGGCCCACATCCATTCCTTCGACACCGCCCAGTCCCCGAATGCGTCGACCTGGATCTCCACACCGTTGCCCTCGGGATCGGCGTAGTACATCGACATCGTGATCCCGTGGTCGAGGCTCATGAACGGCACGATGCCCTCGTCCTTGAGCCGTAGGTAGTTGTCGAGCCACTGGTCGAAGTCGCCGTACTCGAAGGCGGTGTGGTGCAGGCCTGCACTGGTCGGCTTGTCCACCGCCTTCTTGATCGCGGGGTGCGCGACGAAGGCGACCCGATGGTTGGCCTCGTCGTTGGTCAGCCAGGCCGCACCTTCGCTGTAGTGGACCGGCGTGAGCCCGGCGACCTTCTCGTACCAGGCGACCATCTCGTCGAGCTTGAGGGTCAGAAAGGTCGAGTGGTGCAGTTTCGGTGCGATCACCGGCCGCGGCTTGCGGATGTTGGGCGCCATGACACTCCTCAGTATCGACGTCGATACGTGATCGGTCCTGGAGGGATGTCGTGCGGTGGCCGCCGCGGCATCCGGGATTCCGATCCTAGCGATTGATATTCGTTATAACAATTTTCTGACGCTCACAGAGCGTCAGCTCGAGGCTCCAGTGCGCGCAGAGCGATCTCCTCGTTGTGCGCGAGGTGCTGGTGTACGCCCTCGCGGGCGGCCTCGGCGTCTCGGCTGCGGAAGGCCTCGAGCAGGTCGTGGTGAGCGTGCTCCCGCCGACCGTGCTCGTGGGGATCGGGATCGAGTCGGCCGAACCCGATCCGGATATAGCGCTCGGCCGCCCGCCAGAGCGTGCCGAGGATGCGGACGTCCCACTCGGTCGCCGCGGGCCGGAGCAGGGCCAGGTGGAATGCATGGTGTGCCTCGTAGATCTCGTCGATTCCGAGCTCGCGGGCGCCGAACTCCCTCGCCTCACGATCCAGCCGGTCGAGTTCGGCCTCGGTGAGCAGATGGCATGCCCGAGCAGCGATGCTCGGCTCGAGCTCGTGCCGCAGTCGGTAGATGGCGTGCAGGTCGTCGAGATCGAGGGGGGACACCAGGGAGCTGCGGCCCGGCCGGTTGATCACGAGGCCCTCCGCCTCCAGGCTGCGCAGCGCCTCGCGGACGGGGATGAAGCTGACGTTGAGCATTCCCGCGACCTCACGCAGCGAGAACTCCCGCCCCGGGGCGAGTGCACCGCTGAGGATGGAGCGCCGGAGCTCCGAGGTGACCAGCTCGGCGACCGACCGTGACTCGATCGGCCGCACCGTCGAGCCCGACGATGCCATGGATGCACTCGCTCTCTGCCCGGAGCCGCCCGGCCTGTTATGGACTATAGCGACCGGGAGACCCATAGGTGACGCCGAACAGGCCGCGCCACCTGCGGGAGTCCGCCCCCCGGCTCAGCGCCCGAGTACGGCGGCGACGGCACGGGCGAGCGTGTCGCCCGCGTCGGCGACCGGACCGGACGCTCTGAAGGCGACATGGTTGTCCGGCCGGACGAGAACCGCACCGCCCGCGGAGACCTCCCGCAGCCGGGCCCAGTCGCCGTCCACGTCGGCGAAGCCCCCGTTCCCGCCGACGACGGCCACGGAGAGGGCGATGCCGAACTTCTCGGCCGCCGCCGAGGCCGCCGCGGCCCAGGCTCCTCCACCGTCGTCGGTCAGCAGCACGAAACCGTGCCTGCCCGCCAGGTCATGGGTCGAGATCCGCTCGCCGTCCTGCTCGAGCCAGGCGTGCGGGAGCCGGTGACCCGGTCGGGTCGTGGGGTGGTAAGTACTGCCCATCGGGTCGTTCGGCGGAGGTTCCGAGCCGTCGGGCACCAGGGCACCCGCGTCGTAGCGGAAGCCGATCTCCAGGTCGTGGGCCTGGAACTCGGTGCGCTGGGTCTCGATCACTTCCGCGGCCCTGGCGCGGCGAGTCTCCCCCATCGGCGTCTCGGCGAAGAAGGCCTCCATCGCCATCCGGTTCGCCTCCGGCGGCTGGCCCGGCATCAGGCCCAGACCCGCGTCGATCACGAGGTGGTTCAGGAAGGTGAACATCGCCCAGTCGACGTTGCGGGCACCGATCGCCTGCCGCTCGGTCTGGTAGCTGTCGAGCAGCCACGGCGAGGCTTGGCCCGCGAGCACGGCGGCGAGCTTCCAGGCCAGGTTGTGCGAGTCCTGGATCGCCGTGTTGAGCCCGAGGCCGGTGGTCGGCGGGTGGCGATGAGCGGAGTCGCCCGCGAGGAAGACGCGGCCGACCTGGTAGCGATCGGCGAGGACACCCTCGAGGATCCAGTGGCTGACCTTCAGCACCTCGACGTCGAGATCGGGCACCTTCAGCAGGGCCTTGAGCCGGGGCCCCATGGCGTCCTCGTCGAACCGCTCGGGATCGTCGGGTCCGAAGGTGAAGTGGACGACCCACTCCTCGGAGTTCTTGCCCCAGGTGGGGCCCATCGGCACCATCGCCCCGCTCGCCCACGAGCCCGCGCCGTCCGGGTTCAGGAACCAGGTGATCAGGCAGCTCTCGTCGGCGTAGGTGGACAGGTCGGCCTTGAAGTGGCAGCTGACCATGTCCAGGATCCCGGACGGACCGCTCATCCCGACGCCGATCTTCTCGCCGACGGTCTTCCCGCCGTCGGCGCCGACCACGTACTGCGCTCGGACCTCGTACGTCTCGTCGGTCGCGCGCTCCTGGACGGTGGCGGTCACGCCCTCCGCGTCCTGTGCGAGGGCCACCAACTCGTGCCCGAACCGAACCCCGTCCGGTGCCCGCTCCTCCGCCTGGCAGCGCAGGATCGGCTCCAGGCGGAGCTGCGGCAGGTTGCTGGACGCGCAAGGGCTGTCGGTGGCGTAGTGGTCGAAGAGGGATCCGCCGCCGAATCCGTCCATGGTGTAGAAGGTCCGGGCGTCGAGCGGCCCGTCGCCTCCCAGGGAGGTCGTCCACCGCACCTTTCCGAACGCCTCCAGGCCGGCGCCCGCCTCGTATACCGGTTCGGCGATCCCGTACTGGCGGAGGACCTCCATCGTGCGTTGGTTGAGGTAGTGCGCCTTGGGCAGGTGCGAGGTGCTGTCGTGGGGGGGCCCCCCGAGGGCCGCCCCCCCCGCCGCGGGCAGGCAGCGAGGGGGGGGGGG
>JAKDNL010000511.1 GCA_030451825.1 Pseudonocardia sp.
GCTTCCACAGCAGTTCGACGTCGGGCTGGGCCACCTCGGCGGCGACCAGGCCGGCTTTGGCGGAGTTGCCGCGGAAGATGTCGGCGAACCGCGACGAGACGACCACCCGGAACCCGTAGTCCATCAGCGCCCAGACCGCGTGCTCGCGCGAAGACCCGGTACCGAAGTCCGCGCCGGCCACCAGGACCGACCCGCGGGAGAACGGTTCGTTGTTCAGCACGAAGCTCGGGTCGCCCCGCCAGGCGGAGAACAGCCCGTCCTCGAACCCGGTACGCGTGACGCGCTTGAGGTAGACCGCCGGGATGATCTGGTCGGTGTCCACGTTGGACAGGCGCATCGGCACGCCGATGCCCGTGTGGGTGGTGAAGGCGTCCATGGGGTGTGCCCTCCTCCTACTGTCGGTCGTGCGAGCTGTCGATCGTGCGCGGAAATCGTCGTCGGGACGACGTTATCCGCGCACGGGCAGGTCTTCCGGGCTGGACAGGGTTCCGCGGACGGCGGTCGCGGCGGCGACCAGCGGCGAGACGAGGTGGGTGCGCCCACCCTTGCCCTGCCGTCCCTCGAAGTTGCGGTTCGACGTCGACGCGCAGCGCTCGCCGGGGGCGAGCTGGTCCGGGTTCATGCCCAGGCACATCGAACAGCCGGCCGAACGCCACTCTGCGCCCGCTCCGGTGAACACCTTGTCCAGGCCCTCGTCCTCGGCCTGGAACCGGACCCGCATCGAGCCGGGCACGACGAGCATTCGCACGCCGTCGGCGACGTGGCGCCCGTGCAGGATCTGCGCGACCGAGCGCAGGTCCTCGATCCGGCCGTTCGTGCAGGAGCCGACGAACACCGCGTCCACCCCGACCTCGCGCAGCGGCGTGCCGGCGGTGAGCCCCATGTAGTCCAGCGACTTCCGGGTGGAGGCGCGCTCGCCCTCGTCGGCGATCGCGGCCGGGTCCGGCACGTTCTCGCTCAGCGGCAGCCCCTGGCCGGGGTTGGTGCCCCAGGTGACGAACGGGGTCAGGGCGTCCCCGTCGATGTCGACGACCTTGTCGAACGACGCGTCGGCGTCGGTGCGCAGCTCGCGCCACGCGGTGACGGCGGAGTCCCACTGATCGCCCCGCGGCGCGCGGTCGCGGCCCTTCAGGTAGGCGAACGTGGTCTCGTCCGGGGCGATCATGCCCGCGCGGGCGCCGGCCTCGATCGACATGTTGCAGATCGTCATCCGGGCCTCCATCGACAGGTTGTCGATGATGTTGCCGCGGTACTCGAGCACGTGCCCCTGCCCGCCGCCGGTGCCGATCTGAGCGATGATCGCCAGCACGACGTCCTTGCTGGTGACGCCGGGGCGCAGCGTGCCGTCCGAGGAGTTGACGTTGATCGCCATGGTCTTGAACGCCTTGAGTGGCAGCGTCTGGGTGGCCAGCACGTGCTCCACCTCGGAGGTGCCGATGCCGAACGCCATCGCGCCGAACGCGCCGTGCGTGGAGGTGTGCGAGTCGCCGCAGACGACGGTGGTGCCGGGCTGGGTCAGGCCCAGCTGCGGGCCGACGACGTGCACGATGCCCTGCTCGGCGTGGTTCATCGGGTAGAGCTCGACCCCGAACTCCTCGCAGTTGCGGCGCAAGGTGTCCACCTGCGTACGCGAGACCTCGTCCGCGATCGGGGCGAGGACGTCGAGCGTGGGGACGTTGTGGTCCTCGGTGGCGATCGTGAGGTCCGTCCGGCGCACCGGGCGACCGGCGAGGCGCAGGCCGTCGAACGCCTGCGGGCTGGTCACCTCGTGCACGAGGTGCAGGTCGATGTAGAGCAGGTCGGGCTCCTGCCCCTCACCCTTGCGGACCAGGTGCTGGGCCCAGACCTTCTCGGCCAGCGTGCGTCCCGTCGTGCTGTCGGACACGGCGCCCGCCTCCCTTCTCGATTGGTGCCCCGGTGGTGGTCCCGGCCTCCACGCTCCCGGACCGTCACACTGAGTAGACTATCCAGATAGTGGGAAGTTAGTATCGAGGCGTGGAACAGTCTAGCGGAATCGGAGTGCTCGACAAGGCCGTGGGGGTACTGCGTGCGACGGCCGAGGGGCCGTGCGGGCTGGCCGAGCTCTGCGATCGCACCGGGCTGCCCCGGGCGACCGCGCACCGCCTCGCCGTCGGGCTGGAGGTGCACGGCCTGCTGCACCGCGCGGCGGACGGGCGCTGGCACCCGGGCCCGACGCTCGGCGAGCTCGCAGGCGATCACCCGGACCCGCTGCTCGAGGCCGCGTCGGCGGTACTGCCCCGGCTGCGCGACATCACCGGCGAGAGCGTGCAGCTCTACCGCCGTGACGGCACCCACCGGATCTGCATCGCGGTCGCCGAGCCGCCCAGCGGGCTGCGCGACACCGTGCCGGTCGGCACCCGGCTACCGATGACGGCCGGCTCCGGGGCCAAGGTGCTGGCCTCGTGGGCGGATCCGGCGACCCAGCGCGTCATCCTCGCCGGCGCCACGTTCTCCGACCGGGTGCTCGTCGACGTCCGGCGCCGTGGCTGGGCGCAGAGCGTCGCGGAGCGCGAGTCCGGGGTGGCCAGCGTGTCCGCACCGGTCCGGGACGCCGCCGGGCAGGTCGTCGCCGCGGTCTCGGTGTCCGGCCCGGTCGACCGGATCGGCCGCCGCCCCGGTGTCCGCTGGGCCGCCGACCTCCTCGCCGCCGCGGAGGCCCTGCAACACCGCCTCTGATCCCGGCGGCGCACTCATGGAGCTTCCGTGTCGCGGCGCCGCACGAAAGCTCCACGAGCGCGTCGGTCGGCCCGGTGGGGGTCGTGCGCGGATATCGTCGTCCGGGCAGCGATATCCGCGCACGGGCCCTCCTGCCGTCCGATCGGGGTCGGGCGCCGACTACCGTAGGTCGCCGTGAACCCGGCAGTCCTGCCGGGCGTGGATGCGCTACCACCGGGGAGACGATGGGTTACCTGCTCGGGATCGACGTCGGCACGACCAGGACGGCTGCCGCGATCAGCCGGCCCGGGGCCCCCGACGCGCCGGAGATGATCACCCTCGGTGACCACTCGGTCGACGTCCCGTCCGTGGTGTTCCTGGCCGGGGACGGTTCGGTCCTCGTCGGCGAGGCGGCCGAACGGCGCGCGGTCGGCGAGCCGGACCGGGTGGCCCGCGAGTTCAAGCGTCGCCTCGGCGATCCGACGCCGGTGTCGCTGGGCGGTCAGCCGTTCACCCCGCAGGATCTGTCCGCCCTGCTCGTGCGGGACGTCGTCGAGGCGGTCGCCCGCCGGGAGGGTTCCTTCCCGGACCGGATCGCGATCACCCACCCCGCGTCCTGGGGCGCGCACAAGAAGGAGCTGCTGGGCTCGGCGCTGGCCGCGGCCGGGCTGACGGTCACGTTCCTGGCCGAGCCGCAGGCCGCCGCGCTCCGCTACGCCGGGGCGGAGCGGGTCGAGCCCGGCTCGACGATCGCCGTCTACGACCTCGGCGGCGGCACATTCGACGCCGCCGTCGTCCGCAAGGACGCCACGCACGGCGTCGGCGGAGGGTTCACCCTGCTCGGGCGCCCGGAGGGCCTGGAGTTCCTCGGCGGCGTCGACTTCGACCAGGCCGTGTTCGATCACGTCCGGGCGGCGGTGCCGGAGGCGTTCGCCGGGCTCGACGAGTCCGATCCCCAGACCTGGGCCGAGGTCGCTCGGCTACGCCGGGACTGCTGCGAGGCCAAGGAGGCGCTCTCGGCCGACACCGAGGTCACGATCCCGGTCTGGCTCGGCGGCACCCAGTCTTCGGTGCGGCTGCACCGCGGCGAGTTCGAGGAGCTGATCCGCCCCGCGCTGGAGGAGACCGTCGCCGCGCTGCGGCGGGCCGTCACCTCGGCCGGGCTGGAGCCGGCCGGGCTGACCTCGGTGCTGCTGGTGGGCGGGTCGTCGCGGATCCCGCTGGTCGCACAGATGGTCTCCGAACAGCTCGGACGGCCGGTGTCGGTGGACACCGACCCGAAGAACGCGATCGCCCAGGGCGCGGCGCTCGCGCTGACCGAACCGGCCGGGTCGGACCTCGGTGGGGCATCGGGATCGGACGGGGAGTGGCCTGCCGGCTCCGCCGGGGCCGGGAGCGGTGTCCTGGGCGCGGGCGCCGCGGCCGGCGTCGCGGGTGCGGGCCTGGCGGGTACGGACATGGCCGGTACGGGCATGGCGGGCTCCGACGAACCGGTGACCGACCGGATGTCCGCCGGCGCGGCCGCCGAGCCGGGCACGGAGTACGTGGACCCGTCGCAGGCCGGCACCGCGTACGTCCCGCACGGCTACGACCCGCAGGATCCACCGACCGAGCAGCTCCCCGTCCTCGGCGCCGGCGGCTACGCCGGCCCGCCCTACGGCGCCGGCTACGCCGCGAACGGCTACCCGGGCGGGGGCTACCCGGACGACCGCTACCCGGACGGTGGCGGATACCCGGCCTACACGGCGCTGGTCCCCGAGACCGCGACACGGGCCGGCCGCTCGCCCGCCCTGCTGATCGGGGCGGGTGGTGTGGTGGCGGCCGTCGCCGTGATCGGTGCGGTGCTGTTCTGGCCGAACCAGACGACGGTGAGCAACGCCACGCCGCAGCTCCCCGCCATGCCGACGACGTCGTCGGCGCCCCCGCCCGCCGCGCCGACGACGACCGAGCAGGCGCCGGTGACGACCGAGCAGCAGGAACGGCCCGTGGAGCCCACATCAGAGGTCCAGGAGACGCCGGAGGTCTCCGTGGTACCCACACCGCCACCGGTGGTGCCACCGCCGCCACCGTCAACACCGCCGACCAGCAGCTCGCAGGCTCCGACGTCGTCGCCGACATCGTCGCCGACGACCAAGCCCACACCCACGTCGACGACCAGCACACCGACGCCGAAGCCGGAGCCGCGCTGACGGGCGGGGCGTGCCCGGGCCCGTCGTGACACCTCGCGAGCCGAACGACCTGCCCGTGGCAGCGCGGTGCCACCCCTACGACCCCGTCTTCTACGCCATCCATGGTCAACGGGGCACCAGGGCTGTTTGATCTCCACCCAACAGCCCTGGTGCCCCGTTGCCCATGACGACGGGCGCCGGATGCCTCAATTGCCGGGCACTGCTCAGGTGGACTG
>JAKDNL010000047.1 GCA_030451825.1 Pseudonocardia sp.
CCCTCCTGGCGGCGCGGTGGCCGCGTCTGTGCGGGGTGCTCCAGCCCCTCGGTGGGGAGTATGCGGCCACGCGTGAGCTGCTCGAGTCGGTGCCGTTCGCTCCGGGGTGCGGGGTGGAGATCGGGTTGTTGATGGACACCGAGGCCGGGCGGGGGCTGGACGCGCTGGCCCAGGTGAACCTCGGGGTGCGTAAGCATCGGAACCGGACACTGCTGGAGCTGGGGGTGATGTCGCGCCAGATCGTGTCCGCGATGTTCACCCGCGCGCGGTGTCCTGACATTGGAGGGGCGATCACCCAGTTCCACCAGGCGGGCGACGACTGGGTGCCGGTCAGCCACGACGTCGAGGTCCGGGACCGGGCACCGATGGGTGAGCTCCTGACCGGAGCCATCGACGGGCCGTTCTGCTGAGCTGAGTTCACTCGACAATTCGGCCTAACCCGAGCCCGAGCACTCAACCCGATAGCTCTCCGGACGCGCCGGAGCGGTTCGGCTTCACCGCGTAGGCCATCTACGTTCGCGTTGATAAGCTCGGCGGACTTTGAACCTCGACGATGAGGAGATTGCTGATGTCCGGAGCACTGGAAGGCAGGGTCGCTCTGGTGACCGGGGCTGCGCGAGGCCAGGGCCGTAGCCACGCGGTGCGACTGGCCGAGGAAGGCGCAGACGTCATCGCGGTGGACATCTGCGCGCAGATCGCGTCGGTGGAGATCCCGATGTCTACCCAGGACGATCTCGACGAGACCGTACGCCAGGTCGAGGCTCTGGACCGACGCATCGTCGCGTCGGTCGCCGACGTTCGTGACGGGCTCGCCCTGAGAGAGGCGGTGCAGGCAGGTGTCGCCGAGTTCGGCCGACTCGACGTGGTGTGCGCCAACGCCGGCGTCTACGCCCTCACCCTCGACGAGCCGACCGATCCGGTCGAGCGTCGGCAGTTCTGGCAGGACACCATCGACGTCAACCTCACCGGTGTGTGGAACACCGTCGACGCCGCGGCTCCGGCCATGATCGAGGCCGGGAACGGTGGGGCCATCGTGCTCACCGCTTCGACGGCGGCGTCGAAGTCGGCCGCGAACCAGAGCCTGGCGATGAACGCCTACACCGCGGCCAAGCACGGCGTCGTCGGCCTGATGCGCAACTTCGCGGTCGACCTGGCTCCGCACATGATCAGGGTCAACACCGTCCACCCGACAGGCGTCCATACACCGATGGTCGAGAACGAGGTGGTCGAGCGGTACATGACGGCGAACTCGGGCTTTGCCAAGCTCGTGCAGAACACGCTGCCGGTACCGGCGGTGGATCCGGTGGACATCAGCAACGCGATCGTCTTCCTGGCCTCCGACGCGGGTCGCTACGTCACCGGTGTTCAGCTGCCGGTCGACGCGGGCTTCCTGGTCAAGTAGCCCTGACGAGGGCGGCTGGGTACTCGTGCGCGGCTCCGCAGGCTCCGTGCTCAGTCCGCGACGGTCGTCAGCGCGGCGAGTTCCTTGCGCAGGTCCACTTTGTTGATCTTGGTGGCGGACATGGGCCACTCGGACGCGGTCTTGAAATGGACGGCGCGGGGAACTTTGAAGCTTGCGATCTTCCCCCGGCACCAGGTGATGATCTCGTCGGCGTCCAGGGCGACGCCCTGCTCGATCTCGATGAACGCGACCGGGACCTCGTCGAGCAGGTCGTCCGGCATGCCGACGACCTCGGCGACCCGGATGTGCGGGTGGGTGCACAGGAATGCTTCCACCTCGATCGCCGGTACGTTCTCGCCGCCGACCTTGAGCATGTCCTTGAGTCTGCCCTCGAAGGAGATGCGCCCGGCATCGTCCATCCGGTACAGGTCGCCGGAGTGCAGCCACCCCTCGTCGTCGATCGTCGCGGCGGTCCGTTCGGGGTCGCGGTAGTAGCCGTCCATCTGCAGGTACCCGCGGATGAGGATCTCTCCGATGGTGTGCGGCGGCGCGTCTTCGCCGGTCTCCGGGTCGATGATCCGTACCTCGACCCCGCTGACGGGTTTGCCGCCGGTGGTCGCGCGGGCCTCCTGGTCGTCGTCGAGCGGGGACATCGCGTAGTAACCGGACAGCTCGGACATCCCGCATCCGTTGATGTGGGCGGCTCCGGGGAACATCGCCTGGATGCGCCGGAGGAAGGCCGGGGGCCCGATGAGGCTCAACGCGCTGACGTTCGGGATCGCGGTCGGATCGAACCCCGTCGCGCCCTCCAGGCCCAGCATCACCGCCTGGAACCAGGGCCACAGCGAGGTGACGTCGTGCTCGACGAGCTGCTCCCACGCGATGTCTGGGCGGAAATGTGAGTCGGTGACGAACGTGCCACCCAGTCCGATCGAGGCGAGGAAGACCTGCATGCATGCGATGTGGAACATCGGGGCCGGGCACCAGAACACGTTCCGCTCGCCGAGCGGGACGTTCTCCCTCATCCGGCCCATGCTCCCGCGTGAGATGGCCTCGTGGCTGATCATGCAGCCCTTGGGGTGGGCGGTGGTCCCCGACGTGTACATCACCAGAGCGACGTCGCGGGAGCTCACCCGGGCTCTGGCGGTGCTCACGACGGACGGGTCGACCGCGTCCGCGCGGGCCAGGAACTCGTCCGGGCCCAGGAAGGGGCCACCTCCCCGGCCGTGCAGCATGACCAGGTTTCGCAACGCCGGGGCCTCGGCGAACGCCCCCTCGCCCGAGTCGGCCGCCTCCACCGAGGCGGCCGAGGGGAGGGCCTCGGTGAGGATCCTGCGGAAGTCGCTGTGTTCGGCGATGCGGTCGGTGGTCAGCACGACCCGGAGCCGGGCGTGGTCGATGACGTATCCGAGCTCGGCGCTGCGGTAGCGGGCGTTGAGCGGCACGACCACCGCGCCGAGCATGCCGGCACCGAAGAGGGCCTCGGCGAACTCGGGAGCGTTGGGCATGAGTACGCCCACGTGGTCGCCCCGGCGTACCCCGAGCCCGTACAGCGCCCTGGCCACCCGGGTGGACTTCTCGAGCAGCTCGGCGTAGCTGAGTCGCATGCCCGGGAACGCCAACGCCGTCCGGTCGGGACACGTGTGCGCCGAGCGGACCAGGAGGTCGGCGATGGGCACGCTCTCGCTGAAGACCACCGGACCTGCGACAGGTCGTGCGTCGTCGATGCTGGCGCGCTGCATGGGTGTCCCCTTCCCGGGGATGGCCCCGGCTGGATCACGGTATCGGTCGGACGAGCTCGGGATCAGTCCTCGAGCGCTGTCCGGTGCTGGTCCCGGTGCGCGCGGCTGATGGCCAGGAGACCGACCAGGCTGATCAGCCCGCACCCGAGGGTGTAGTAGGCGGCGGAGAGCGGATCGCCGGTCACGTCCGCGATGGCGGTGATGGCGTACGGCGCGGTGCCGCCGAAGATCGCCACGGTGAGGGCGTAGGTCAAGGAGACCCCCGCCGCGCGGTTACGGGTTCGGAAGCGCTCGGACATGAAGGCGGGCATGGGGCCGCCGACGACCCCGATGAGCACGCCGGCCACGAACAGCGCGAGGAGCCCGCCACCGAAACCCAACCCGATCAGCATGTACATCGGGTAGGACAGCACGACGACGCCGATCGTCCCGGCGAGCAGGATCGGGCGCCTGCCGATCCTGTCGGACAGGGCGCCGAACAGGGGCATCGTCGCTCCGCCGACCAGGCCGGTGACCAACGCCAGCACCGAGGACTGGGTGAACGTCATCTGGTAGCTCTTCGACAGGAAGGTCGGCATCCCCACCATGAAGGTGTTGCCGATCGCGTTGTAGACGACCACCACGGCTGCGGTGGCGAGCAGGTAGCCGAGCGGGCGCCGGACCAGTGCGGGTGTCCGCACGCCCGTCCCGGAGGTGGTCTCGCGCTCCGCGACGAGCTCCTTGAAGTGGGGCGTCTCGTCGACCTTGAGCCGGATGTAGACGACCACGATGCCCATCGGGAGGGCGAGCAGGAAGGCGACCCGCCAGCCCCATGAGGCCAGGGCCTCGGGGGACAGGGCCAACGACAGCACCGTGGCGACGCCTCCGCCGAGGACGTAGCCCAGCGTCGTGCCGGTGAAGGACCACGCACCGTACGCGCCGCGCTTGCCGGGTGGGGCGGACTCGACCATGAGGGACACGGCCCCGCCCATCTCTCCACCCGCCGAGATGCCCTGCACGACGCGGCAGAGGGTCAGCAGGATCGGAGCGAGGGCGCCGACGGCCGCGTGGGTCGGCAGCACGCCGATCGCCGCCGTCGCCAGCGCCATCATGGTGATGATCAGCAGCAGGACCGGTCTGCGGCCCCAACGGTCGGTCAGCGGTCCGAAGACGGCCGCACCGAGCGGGCGCAGGAAGAAGGCGAGCGCGAAGACCAGGAATGTCGACAGAACGCTGGCGGTCGAACTCACGGAGGGAAAGAAGATCGGAGCGATGATCGGCGCCATGTAGGCGTAGATCGCGAACTCGTACCACTCCACGAGGTTGCCGAGGGAGCCGGCCACGAGCGCCCGTCGAGAAGCCTTGATGTCAATGATCTGCGTGGCCGCCGTCGCCGATTGAATCGGCGCGCTCCCCACGTCGTCGACCGACACGACTCCTCCTGCGTTGCTCGGCCCGAGCGTCTCTGTCACGGGCTTAGATAACCGTTCGTGCGCATTGCCCGATCGGGTGTGTCGACGGCCACGCTGACACGGCCTCGGCGCGTTGTCAACGCCTTAGTGAGCGCTGCAAAAAATGGTGAGCAGCGGCCTCGCGGGCACGCTGAACGACCGGATCTCGGCAGCTCAAGACCCGTGATCGTCAATTAACGATATATTATCGGATCGTGTAGTCGGACAGGTCGAGTTCCTTGGTCATCTGCCAGTACTCCGCGTTCAGGAACGGCATTACGAAGATGACTCGACCACGCGAGTTGCGGTAGTACGTCTGCATTCCCGGATGGGTCCAGACGGTCCGGTCGTGGGTGTCGTCCACGAGCTCGTTGTAGGTCGCGGTGACGTCCGCACGCGCATCCAGAGCGCTGATCCCGCGGTCGAACATCGTCGTGATCAGCCCCCGCACATACCGCATCTGTACCTCCATGAAGTAGAGGAAGCTGCCGCTGCCGGGGAACGAGTTCGGTCCGCCCAGCATGAAGAAGTTGGGGAAACCCGGAACGGACACGCCCAGGTAGGCCTTCGGGTTGTCGTCCTCCCAGACCTCGCTCAGCCGTGCCCCGCCGACACCGCGGACGTCGACGCTGGACAGGAACCGCGCGGCGTGGAAGCCGGTCGCCCAGATGACGACGTCGGCAGGTAGCTCGGCGCCGGCGGACGTGACGATGCCATCGGGTCGTACCTCGGCCACGGAGTCCGTCACCAGGTCGACGTCGTCGCGGCGGATCGTCGCGAACCAGCCGTTGTCGAGCAGGATGCGCTTGCCGAAGGGTGGGTAGCCCGGCAGCGACTTCTCGATCAGGTCCGGCCGGCCGGCCAGCTGGTCGGTCAGGTACCGGGTGAAGAACTCGCGGTGCCCGTCGTTGCGGGCGTTGACCGAGCGCTCGGGGTGCTCCCACTCCGGGTCGACCCGCAGGGCCTCGATCACCTTGTCGCCGAACTGCCAGAACAGCCGGGTCCAGTACCACGCGAAGTACAGCGAGCAGCTCTGCAGCAGGCGGCGCAGCTCGGGGGTGATGGGCTGCAGGAACTTGTCGAACGGGGCGACCCACTGCGGAGAGCGCTGGACGATCGTCAGGTGACCGACCCGGTCCGCGATCGCGGGCGAGATCTGCATGGAGCTCGCACCCGCCCCCACGATGACGACCCGCTTGCCGTCGAGGTCCAGGTCCTCGGGCCACTCCGACGAGTGGAACTGCGTGCCGGTGAACGTGTCGCGGCCGGGCACCTCAGGCAGCCGCGGCCGGTTCAGCGAGCCGACGCCGGTCAGCACGATGTCGGCGGTCAGGGTCTCCTCGACCCCACCGGTGCGGACACGCACGGCCCACTTGGTGCGATCCTCGTCGTAGGTCGCCGAGAGAACCTCGGTGTTGTACCGGACGCGCTGGTCGGCGCCGAGATCCTTCAGCGTCTGCGCGAAGTAGCGCTGGATGTCGTCACGCAGCTCGAAATGCTTGCCCCAGTCGTTGCGGGCGAAGGAGAACGAGTACAGGTGGCTCGGGGTGTCGACACCGGCACCGGGATAGGTGTTCGTCCACCAGACCCCGCCCGCGTCGGGCTGGCGTTCCAGGATCTCGTAGTCGACTCCCATGTCCTCGAGCTGGTGCGCGGCAGCGAGGCCCGCCACCCCGGTGCCGATCAGAAGGATCTTGAAGCCCTCCGGGGCGTGCACCGGCGGCAGCGCGAGCTCGGGCTGGTCGGGGTCGATCCGGCGGGCGACCTCGGAGGCCAGCATCTCGCCCTGCTCGACACCCACCGGCTCGCCCATGCAGACGCTCATCATGCGCGCGGTCAGTTCGGGGGAGGGAGCGGTGATCGCCGGCCTCTCGCCGTCCTGTATCCGGAGCACGACCCCACGGAGGCCTCGCGGATCTCCGCCTGTACCGGCTCGGGGAGGCCGCCGGAGTCGTGGTCGACCAGGCCCTTGCCACGGGTGGGGAGGTACGGGGCGGCGAGCCAGCGCTCATCGCCGCTGAACTGGAAGAGCACCATGAGCAGGCTCGGCACGTTCGCGACGTCGACGGCGGCGCGCACCTGTTCCTCGGTCATCCGCTCGGTCGTGGCACCCGTGGCGGTGGGGTCGTCCATCTGTCCTCCTAGCTGGTGGCGGTGATCGCCTCGGTGCGTTCCGCCGGCTGCGCGTTCGGTCGGGCGCCGACGTGGTCGGCGGTGTGTGGCGTGATCACCATGTGTCGATGCGTCTGCGCGCCGGGACCTGCTCCGCGGGATCGTGGGTGGCGAGGGTGTTACGGATCCAGGCGCGGGTGTTGGCCGGGTCGATGACGTCGTCGAGCTCGAAGACCGATGCGGTGTTGACGGCGCTGCCCTGGGCGACGTAGTCGGCGAGCAGTTCCTCGTAGCGCTCGCGCCGGCTCTCCGGGTCCGTGATGGCATCGAGCTCGCGGCGGTAGCCCAGCGTGACAGCGCCCTCGGGCCCCATGGCGCCGAACTCGGCCGTCGGCCAGCCGACGATCGCGTTCGGCACGCGGAAGCTCCCGCCCGCCATGGCCTGGCCGCCGAGTCCGTAGGCCTTGCGGACCACCACGGTGCACAGCGGCACGGACAGGTTCGGAGCGGTCACGAACAGCCGGCCGAAATGCCGGACGCCGCCCGCCAGCTCCGCGTCCGGACCGACCAGGAACCCCCGGGGGTGTCGCACAGCGACACGACCGGGAGGCCGTGCGCGTCGCAGAGCTGCAGGAACCGGGCCATCTTGTCCGCGGTGTCGCTGTCCAGGGCGCCGCCGCCGCGGGCCGGGTCGTTCGCGACGAGACCCACGGTCGCGCCCTCGATCCGGCACAGCGCGGTGAGCACGGCACCGCCGAACCCCCGGCGCAGCTCCAGCACCGAGCCGGTGTCGCAGAGGACGTCGACCAACTCGCGCACCTCGTACACGCGGTGTCGGTTCTCCGGGACGACGTGGCGCAGCAGCCGCTGGTCGGCGCAGGCCCAGTCGGTGACCGAGCCCTGGAAGTAGGACAGGTAGCGGCGCGCGACGGCGGCGGCCTCGACCTCATCGGTGACCGCGACGTCGACGACGCCGTTGCGCACCTGGACCTCCAGCGGCCCGATCTCCTCGGGCGCGAACCGGCCCAGTCCACCGTGTTCGATCATGGCGGGACCGCCCATACCGAGGTTGACGTCCTCGGTGGCGATCAGCAGCTCGCAGGCGCCCGCGAGCGCGGCGTTGCCGGCGAAGCAGCGGCCCGATGCGACGGCGACGGTGGGCACCAGCCCGTTCAGCCTTCCCAGGGCCACGAACGTGCCGAGGTCCATGCCGGTGGCCTTGGCCGCGTTGTCGACGTCACCGGGCCGGCCGCCGCCGCCCTCGGCGAACACCACGACCGGAGTCCGCCTGCGAGCCGCCACCTCGAACAACCGCTCGGCCTTCTTGTGCATCTGCACGCCCTGCGTGCCCGCCATGACCGTGTAGTCGTGGGCGAGGACGGCCACGGGATGACCGTGGACCCGCCCGAAGCCGGCGACGAGACCGTCGGCGGGAGTGGTGAGCTCGAGTTCCGCGACCGGTCGCCGGGTGCGCTGGGCGGCGATCACGAGGGCGCCGTACTCCTGGAACACCACGGCTCCGTGCGCCGCCGCATCGTTCACCGGCACCTCGGCGTCGCAGACGGCCGCGACGTTCTCCCGCGCCGTCCGCTTGCCGAGCCGGCGCCGCTTCGCCACCGCGTCCGGACGGTGTTCGTCCCGGCCGCGCTCGTGGCGCCACCGCACGTCGGCGAGATCGGTACGCACGTGGCCGGGATCGACCGCGACGGGCGCCTCGTCGGCCGGATCGGCGTCGGGCGCGGGTCGCAGCTCGGCGACGACGTCGCCCTCGGCGACCACGTCGCCGATCGCCGGCCGCACGGCCAGCAGCGTCCCGGACACCGGCGCGACGATCTCGTGCTCCATCTTCATCGCCTCGACGACGACGATCGGCTCGCCCCGCCGGACACGCGTGTCCGACGTACCGGGCACCGCGACGACCGTCCCGGAGATACCCGAGCGAACGGTCGCGGTGTTCGCGCCGGAGGGCTCCGGCGGCAGATCGCGCAGGGCGTCGGCCCAGGCTGTGGTCGCCTGCCCCGTGCGCAGCTCGGATCGTCCCAGCAGATCGCGCAATCGGGCCAGGTCCGTGGGCATGCCCTCGATGGTGAACGCGGCGAGCGCGGCGTCCAGGGCATCGATCGCGACGGCGAGGTCACCGCCGCGGTCCCGGGTGATGACCTTGGCCAGGAGCGGGTCGTAGGCCGTGGCCACCGATCTGCCCTGCTCGGCGTGGGTCTCCACGCGCACCCCCGGGCCGGTGGGCGGCGTGAACCGGGCGAGTGGGACGGCGGGCCCGCCGGTGAGGGTGACCCGGGCCTCGACGGCGACCCCGCCCGGTGCGAGGTCCCCACCTGCGTGCGCGACGTTCAGCTCGGCGAGCGGGATGCCCTCGGCGACGGCGATCTGCGCCGAGACGAGGTCGATCCCGAGGACCTCCTCGGTGACCGGGTGCTCGACCTGCAGCCGCGGGTTTACCTCGAGGAACCGGTGCTCGCCGGTGTCGGCGTCGACCAGGAACTCGACGGTGGCCAGCCCGGCCAGGCCGACGTGCACGCCGATCCGCCGGGCCGCCTCTGCGAGGCGTTCCCGGGTCTCACCGGGCACGGTGACGGCCGGCGCGATCTCGATCATCTTCTGGTGCCGGTGCTGCACGCTGCAGTCCCGGTCGCTGAGGGTCACGACGTCGCGGCCGTCACCGAGCAGCTGCACCTCGATGTGCCGGGCGCGGCGCAGGTAGCGCTCCAGATACACGCCCCCGCGACCGGAGGTGCGGCCGGCCTGGGCGCGGCAGCGGGCCAGCGCGTCGGGCAGTAGGTCCGGGTCGCCGACCACGCGCATGCCCCGGCCGCCGCCGCCCGAGCGCGCCTTGACCATCACCACGGCGCCCGGTCCGAGCCCGCGCGCGAACGCGACCGCCGCGGCGTCCGAGAGCTCGTCCTCGGTGGTGGCCTCGAGCACCGGCACACCGAGTGACACCGCCAGCTCCCGGGCCGCGGTCTTGTCCCCGAGCAGTGCCAGGACCTCGGGCGAGGGACCGACGAACGCGATCCCCCGCTCGGCGCAGCGCCGGGCCAGCTCCGGGTCCTCGCTGAGGAACCCGTAGCCGGGGTGCAGCAGGTGGCAGCCCGTCCGGACGGCGGCGTCGACGACCTGTTCGACGTCGAGGAACGGTGCGGGCCCCGTCCCGTCGAGGGCGACGGCCTCATCGGCGGCGCGAACGTGCGCGGCCTCGGCTTCGTCCGCGGCGTACACCGCGACCGCACGCAGCCCGCGGGCGTGCGCGGCGCGCATGATCCGCAGCGCGATCTCGCCCCGGTTGGCGATCAGCAGGCCCGGCATCAGAGCACCGCCGGCACGGTCGGCCAGAGTGCATGGGCGGCCGATCGGTCGTTCTTCAGGCTCGCGGACAGCGGGAAGGCGGACTCGTCGACCGGGCGCAGCTCGGGCACCTTGTAGGAGGACAGCTCGCGGCGGCACCGTGCGGCGACCTCCTCCGGGGCGGTGCCGGGGTCGAGCACCACCAGCGCACCGATTCCGGACGACTCATGGCCCGCGCCGAGCCCGGTCACGACGGCACGGCGCACGCCGGGGGAGGCCATCAGGACGGCCTCGACCTCCTCGGGCTGCACCGTGAGCCCCTTGAGCTTGATCATGGTTTTGGTACGGCCGGTGTAGCGGACATGTCCGTCCGGGCCCAGCCACCCGAGGTCACCGGTGTGGAAGAAGCCGTCCTCGTCGGTCAGGGCGGCATGGCTGCCGTCGGTGTAGCCGGTCATCGTGTTCGGTCCGCGGACGAGGAGCTCGCCCGGCTCTCCCGCTCTCAGTTCGCGGCCGGTGTCCGGGTCGACGACCCGCAGCCGGTTGCCGGGCAGCGGCCGGCCCTGCGTGCTCTGCCGCAGCTCCGCCGGGTCGCGGTGGTCGCCGCAGGTGAAGGCGGTGGCGGTCTCGGTCATGCCGTACATGTCGACGCCGAGGTCCCCCGTCACGCCGTGGGCCGCGAGCAGCTCGGCGTCGAGCACCAGGCCGCGGCGCATCCGGCGGAGGTCGTCGGCGGTGAGCGCGGGTTCGGCGACCACCCGCGCGAGGCCGTCGTGCCAGACGTCGCGGGCCGAGCACTGTCGGGTGTGGATCAGTGCGGCGGCCCCGGCCGGGGTGAACCGGGCCTGCGTGACGAGCTCGCCCCCGACCGAGATCGTGGAGGACAGCGCGTTGCAGAGCCCGCCGCTGAAGAACAGCGGGAAGTAGGTGTAGACGCGCTCGCCGTCGGTGAGGCCCATCCGCTCGGCGATCAACGCCGCGTTGCGCACGACGGCGCCCTGGGAGAGCACCACGCCCTTCGGGGCACCGGTGCTGCCGGAGGTGTAGAGCACCACGAAGTCGTCGTCGGCACGCGGCGCCTCGACCGCGGCCCGCCAGCGCGTGTCGTCGACCCGCGCGCGCAGCTCGAGCAGGGCGGCAACGGGCGTGGCGTCCGGGTGGTCGCCCCAGGCGAAGGCGCCGCCCGGCAGCTCACGCTGCCCGCCGGGCACCGTATCCGCGGTGAGCACGAGGGCGGGGCACGCGGCGTCGAGGACCCGCGCCAGCTCCGCGCCGGTCGCCCAGGTGCTGACCGGGACCGCCGTGATGCCCACACGCGCACAGGCGTAGAGCGTCGTCAGAAGCTCGGGTCCGTTGGGCAGCACGGTCGCGACCCGGGCGCCGGGGGACAGACCCGCGCCGAGGAACGCCCGGGCCAGAGCGTCGCCCTCGTCCACCCAGCTCTGGTAGGTGAGCCCGGGACCGTCGTCGGTGGTGAGAGCACGCCGTCCGGACCCGGCCCAGTGCCGCACCCGCTCCGCCCAGGCGCCGCTCATCCCAGCTCCCGGGTGATCACACGGCCACTGCCGGTGCGCGGAAACGACTGGTGGACTTCGACGACGTCGGGCACCCCGCGCTTACCGAGGTTCTCCAGACACCACGCGCGGAACGCGGTCTCGTCGTAGCCCTGCGCCGCGATCACGTGAGCGACCACGATGGCGTCGAGGGTGTCGTCCTCCCGGGCGGTGACCGCGACGTCGCCCACGAGCGGGCAGGACTGCAGGTCGAGCTCGAGTCCGTAGGTGGACAGGTTCTCCCCACCGCGGCGGATGATGTGCATCCGGCGGCCGCGGAACTCGAACCGCCCGTCGGGGTGGCGCACCATGAGGTCGCCGGTGCGCAGCCAGGCTCCGCTGCTGTCGGCGACCAGGGTCTCCGCGGTCGTCTCCGGCGCGTTGTCGTAGCCGAGCATCAGCGAGCGGCCGGGGATGCCCCGGACCCAGAGTTCGCCGGGCTCGCCGTCCGGGACCTCGGCGCCGGCGTCGGTGACATCGGCGGCGCCGGCGGGGACCAGCCGGACGCGCTCGACACCGACGAACGGGCGCCCGATGGTCCGCCGGTCGTCGACCTCCCATGGCGCGCCGCCGAGGACCCCGGTGACCGACTCGGTCTGGCCGTAGATCTGGCGGGTGTCGATGCCGGGCAGCAGCGCGTCCCAGGCCCGCCAGTCGCTCTCGCTGAGGTTCATCCCGTACTGCACGAGCCGCAGCCCGCCCGGGTCGACGGTGCCACCGCGCTCCATGGCCCGGTGCAGGGCCATCCGCATCGGCGGGGCGACCATCGAGCTGACCGTGGCGCCGGTCCAGCGGGCGGCGTCGAAGTAGGAGGACGCGCTGAACCGCCGCACCACCGCGACCGAACCGCCGGTGACGAACGCGGGGGCACACAGGTAGAGCTGGCCGTTGGTGTGGAAGAACGGCGAGCACAAGTAGTGCCGGTCCGAGGTGAGGAACCCGGTGTTGCGGGCCAGCCGCTCGGCGGCCGTCACGTAGTTGTGGTGGGTCAGCTGCACGAGCTTCGGGGCGCCGGACGTGCCGGAGGTGGGCAGCAGCCCGGCCACCTGGTCCGGTGTGGCGTCGGGGGCTCCGGCCCTCGAGGAGCGCAACCCGTCGATGTCGTGCCGCAGTGCGTCGACCCCGAGCTCGGTCGGGACCACCAGACGGGTCGACACACCCGCCCGGGAGATCGCCTCGCGCATCGTGGCGGCGTTGCCCGGCGCCGCCACGACGAGCACCGGACGGGTCGCGGCGACGGCGCGCTCGAAGGCCAGGGCCCCGCCGTCCGGGTCGACGACCTGGATTACCGCGCCGTTCGCGGGGACGGCCAGCCACATCGCGACGGCGAGCGGCGAGTTCGGCAGGGCGAGGACGACGGTGCGCTGGTCCGCGACGCCGGCCGCGGCCAGCGTCCGGCGCAGCTGTGAGACGTCGTGGACCAACCGCCCCCAGCTCATCGACCGCATCCCCTCGGGCGAACCGGGCTCGGGAAGGTGCACCAGCACGTCATCGTCGCCCCGTCGGTCCGCCCAGCCGATGGCCAGCGACCAGAGGGTGCGACCGGTGGCGGCATCGGTGTCGCCGTGCGAGCCGGTCATGGACCGCCCCTTCCGTTCGATCGACGGGTTCACGTCTTTGTAGATCCCTGCGCCAGGGTGGCGCGGTCCCCCGGCTCCCGGGGAGGCGAGCCGGCGGCGCTACGACCTCCCGCCGGACGGAGCTACGGGTCGCACCACACCGGCAGCGTCGACCTCCACGTGGTCATCGACGGATCGGTGGCCGCCTCAGCGACCCGTCCACTGTGGTGCCCGGCGCTCGGTGAACGCCGCCCGCCCCTCCTGCACGTCCTCGGAGTTGGCGTAGGCCTCGATCGGCTCGTACTTCGTGGACAGGGCGGTCTCCAGTGAGCCCTGCAGACCCTTCAGTACGGCCTGTTTCGCGGCCTGCTGGGCCAGTGGCGAGGCCGCGGTCAGCTTCGTGGCCCACCGTCGTGCGGCGTCGGTCAGCTCCGGGTACGGCACGACCTCGTTGACCAGCCCGTACGAACGGGCGTCGGCGGCCGGCAGCCGGTCGCCGGTGAGGACGAGCGCGAGGGCGATGTGGTGCGGCAGCTGGCGGATCGCCCGGTGCATCACGCCGCTCTCACCGATGATCCCGGCCTTGACCTCGGGCAGTCCGAACTGGGCGGTGTCCGCGGCGACGATGATGTCGGCGCACATCGCCAGCTCGAACCCGCCCCCGAGGGCGTAGCCCTGCACGGCGGCGATCAGCGGCTTCGTGAGCACGCGCAGCGGACCGCCGATGCCGGTGAGCCCGCCGCCGAGGGCCAGCCGGGACGCGTCGGCCTCGGTGCCGCCACTGATGTCGGCACCCGCACAGAAGGCCTTCTCGCCCGAGGCGCCCAGGACCGCGACCCAGATGTCGGTGTCGGCGTCGATCGTGTCCCAGGTCCGCGCCAGCTCGACGTCGAGATCATGGGAGATCGAGTTGAGGGCTTTCGGACGGTTCAGCGTGACCGTGGCGACGTGGTCGGTCACCTCGAAGAGCAGTTCGTCGGACACTCTGGCTCGCTTCCTCGGGTCGGTCCGGCTCAGACCGCGTTGTTGCGCGGGATGGGGTTCAGGGCGTCGCCCTTGGCGTGGTAGGTCTCGGTCCCGGTGTGCTTGAGCTCCCGGCGGGAGATCCGCCAGCCGTCGGCGGTCCGGACGAACACGTCGTGGTACTGGCCCATGACGATGCCGTCCGGGCGCTCCCGGTTGTAGCGGTGCCACGCGTAGAGCTGTGAGCGCACGTTGGCGGTGTCGTCGTCGGTGAAGTCGATGACGACGTTCGACACGTGGTGGCTCGTGCCCGCGAAGAAGGCGCCGATTCCGAACTTCTCGTGCTCCAGGGTGGCCAGGTAGGCCTCGGCGCCGTCGGCGCCGTGGTCGGGGCCGTAGGCGATGTGGCAGTCCGGAGTGAACAGCGCGACCAGGCTCTTCGGCTCGTTGTGGTCGAGGTAGTGGGCGTAGTCGTAGAGGACCCGCTCGATCTCCCGGTGGTCGACCAGGCGCTGGACCGTCGCAGCGAGGTTGTCGTCGTTGACCTTCATCGTCACTCCGTTCTCGGTCCGGGCAGGGACCGTCGATGGCAACAGTTTACGTTCACGTTGATAACTGGGTCAACCGTCGGGGCGACGGCGACTTGAAGGGTCGAGGGTCGAGGTTCGGTTCTGTACAGCGGATCGGCGCAGGTAGGCGCTGCTCCGCTGTGGGGTCGGCCCGGCCGAGATCCATCTACAGTCGTGTGAATTACGACGACCAGCGGTGTCGCCGGCCACCCGTTCCCGTCACTCGGCCGCGGGCACTCCGGGGTGGAGGGGAGCGGCGGCGGCGATGTCGAGTGCATGCAGGATCGCGGTCCGGCCGACGCCGAGCTTCACCGAGTTCGCCAGGTGAAGGCGCATCCCCGGCAGGTAGCGATGGGTCGGGGTGGCGTCGGTCGCCATCGACATCAGCTCCTTGACCCGTCCGCGGACCGCACCGGTCCGCCACGGCACGGCGCAGTAGTCGAAGAACGCCTGGTAAGCCTGGGGGGAGAGGCGGAGCAGGGCGTCGAGGAAGCCGGGGACCTCCTTCTCGAACGCCTCCCAGTACCGGTCGTCGCCCTGCATGCGCTCGCGGAGCGCGATGCGCTCCTCGTCGAGCGGCTCGGTCGACCCGTCCCCCCGCTCCGCGACCGCGGCCAGGACACGGCGCGAGCCCTCCATCAGGCTGTGGACTCCGAGTCCGGACACCACGACGAGCGTCTCGTGCACCTGGGCTGCGGTCGCGCCCGCGTCGAGCGCGCTCCGGATCTCCCGGTCGATACCGTCGGGGTCCAGCGCCGACACGGAGGCATGGACGGCCAGCTTGATCAGCGCAGCGGCGACGCCATCGAGGTCGTCACCGGGCGGGGCGTCGGCGAGCAACGCCTCGGCCTCGGCGCGAACCCCTGCCAGTGTCACCGGGGTGGATTGTCGGGGATCGGTCACGGGCGGATACTCTCCTTCTGTCAATTGGGTGGAAGTAGTTGTGGCGCAGATCGCTCTTGCCTCGAATTCAATGACTGTCGGCCGGTAGGGTGTCCGATTCCGGAAAACGCGGTGGTAGCATGCGATCCATGGCCTCTCCGACTCGCCGGCCTCCCGCGTCCAGCGGCAGCGGCCTGGCTCAGCGCCGCCGTAGCGCCCAGGTCGAGGGTGGCGCGGCCTATCAGGCAAAGCGCAGTGAGTTGCTCCAGATCGCTGGGGACGTCTTCAAGGAGAAGGGCTTCGAGGCCGCGACCCTGAACGACATCGCCACACGGTTCGGTACGGACCGGGCCGCAATCTACTATTACTTCGCCAGCAAGGACGAGATCTTCCAGGAGGTCTTCCAGGCCACCGCGAAGAAGGTGCTCGACGACAACCTCGCCGAGGCGACGCGGATCGCCGCGCTGGAGATCAGCGCTCACGAGCGGCTCCGGAGGCTGATCGAGCTGCAGATCACCTCGTACGAGACGAACTACCCCTACGTCTATGTCTACATTCAGGAGGACATGGGGAAGGTGGCCTTTCAGGCGACCCCCTGGGCGAAGGAGATGGTGAGCAAGACCCGCCGTTTCGAGTCCCTCGTCACCAGCATCATCAACTCCGGCATCAAGGCGGGCGAGTTCCGCGAGGATCTTCCCGTCCCGTTGGTCGTGAAGACGCTTTTCGGAATGGTGAACTGGACGCACCGCTGGTTCAAGCCGGGCAACCGCAAGTACTCGGCGAAGCAGACCGTGGACACTTTCTCGGCGATCTTCTTCGACGGCCTCCGCCGGAGTTCCTGACTGCCCGGCGCAGGCCATCGACGCCGGGCTCAGGTACGGGGGAGATCTGCGGGCGCCGGATCGGCCCCGGGCCACCGGGCGCGGTTCGCAGCTGTGAGCGAGGTGCCGACCTCGTCCCACGGACCGACATGGATGATCGCCATCTCCCGCGACCCGAACCGCCAGCCCTCGGCCGTGCGGACGTAGGTGTCGTAGTAGCGCACCGCTCCGTAGACCGTGGTGCCGCCACGCGCGAGTTCCAGGTGAGCGCCGACGACGCCGCCGGCGTGGTCGTCGTCGGTGAAGGTGATCAACGTGGTGTTCTGGGTGTGCACGGTGACGCCCATGCTCCGGCGATCCGTCTGAATGAACTTCACGACGGATTCCCGGTCGCTCCCGCCGGGGAACGCGCCGGCCGAGAATGATCCGTTCTCGGCGAACGTCCGGCCGAGGGTCTCCCAGTCGTCGTCGTCCGCGGCGAGGAAGTACCTGAGGACGAGGTCCTCGATCTCGGCTCGGTCCTCGAGTCGGCGAATCCGTGCGTCGAGGTCTGACATCGTAGTCGTCCCTTCTCGCCGTGGTCGTGTGCCGACGGCGATGTCGGTGGTGCCTGCCGCGTCGCCCCGGTGGCGTGCGGACGATCGGTCAACTCGTGCCGGAGGTGGGCTTGCGGAACTCCGCGATGGCGGCCTTCAGACCGACCTCGCCGATCCATTCGCGCAGGGCGGTCACAGAAGGCGACAAGTGGAGAAGGGCATCCATCTCGGACACCTGCGCAGCTGCAGTGCGGACCCCCATCGCGTCCATCGTCCGGTTGATCGACAACTTCTTGATCCGCAGAACGTCCGCGGGGATGCGAGCCATCCGTTCGGCCATGTCCTCGGCCGTACGGACAACCTCGTCGGCGGGGACGGCGTGGTTCGCCCAACCCCATTCCACCGCCGTGCTGCCGTCGATCGTGTTACCCGGCAGGAAGGCCAGCTCTTTGGCGCGTTTCGGCCCGACCAGCGGGGCCCACAGCGGCGCGATGTACCCACCGCCCATCGGCAAGGCGGGCTCACCGATCTTCGCGTCGTCCGCGACGATCGTGATGTCGCAGAAGACGCAGAGCTGAGTGGCTCCGGCGATGCAGTACCCGTGCACCGCGGCGATCACGGGCTTCGGATGGTCCCAGATCGCAAGGTAACGGTTCACGTTGCGCGCCAACCGTTCCCGGTCGGCGATCGGGTCTGCGGCCTTCGGTTTCCCGACCTGGTCGACGTCATAGCCCGCGCAGAAGCCCTTGCCCTCGCCGCGGACGCCGATGATCGGGCCCCCGGTGTCGGCGAGCTTGGACAGCGCGTCGGAGAACTCGTCCAGCATCGCGTTGGACAGCGCGTTGGCCTTCTCGGGTCGGTTCAGCACGATCCACGAGATCGGTCCGCGGTGCTCGACGCGGATGTCGCGATACTCCGGCAGCCCGGTCGCGGCTCCATCCGCCGCCGTTGCGGTCATCGCCGCGCTCCCTTCGTAGACAACTTCGTGCCGAGATGGGGACGCGCCTCGCCGCACGGCGTGCCGGTTCCGTGGCGTCACCGACGAGCCACGAGGGCGTCTCCCGGCCCGTCCCGGACAGTATCTACATACGCGTAAACGGTCAACGACTCGCCGGAGGACCCAGCGGCCCGATGCTCGGTGAAGCCGCGTCGATCGTCGCCATCTCCTCGATGGCCTGCGCTCGGCGGGTGACGCGTGCAGGTCCGGACCTGTCGGAGGATGGGTTTCGGTCCGGTCGGGTGCGAGACGGTCGAACTGTTACATCGTTCGGTTTCCGGTCGCAGCGGCAGCTGCCGCTCCCGGACGATTCCCGCAGGCGACAGCGCCCCCCGTCGATCCTCAGAGGTCTCCGCCCGGTCCGGACGGCGCCGCCTTCATCTATATGGCTGTCAACTATCGGTTCCCACTGGGTGTCGGTCGACAGAACCTGGATCGCCTGCGGCGGTGCACTCTGGCGCGGTTACATGGGCGTTGACAGTTTACGGTGATGTAGATAGCTTTCCGATGCGCTCGAGATGGCAGTTCGCCGCTGCCGAGAGGTGGCTAAGCCCGTCCGGAGCTGAAAAGCAGGCACGACCTCGAAGGAGAGGGCCGCATGATCGATCTCGAACCGACTACAGGGGATCCTGTCCAGCTGCGCCGTGCGTACGGGTGCTTCCCCAGCGGGGTCACCGCGATCTGCGCACTCGACGGCCGCGGGACCCCGGTGGGTATCGCCGCGAGCTCGTTCACCTCGGTATCGGTGGAGCCCGCGCTCGTGTCCGTGTGCGTGCAGAACTCCTCCACCACCTGGCCGCGTCTGCGCGGCCTGCCTCGACTCGGGGTGAGCGTGCTGGCCGAGGAGCAGAACGCGGCGGCGCAGCGCCTGGCGACGAAGGAGGGGGACCGCTTCGCCGAGCTCGACTGGGTCAGCACCGATGATGGCAGTGTCCTGGTCGAGGGCGCGGTGGCGTGGCTGGACTGCTCGATCCATGCCGAGGTTGCCGCCGGCGATCATGAGATCGTCCTGCTGGCGATCCACGCGGTGCGCGCCGACCCGGACCGCGCTCCGCTGGTGTTCCACGGCAGCCGCTTTCGCCAGCTGGCGGCGGTCTGATGGACACGATCGGGACGGCGATCGCCGCGGTCGCCGCAGGACGACCGGTGGTGGTCCTCGACGACGAGGACCGCGAGAACGAGGGCGACCTGATCATCGCGGCCGAACTGGTCGACCCCGCCACGATGTCGTTCCTCGTCCGGCACACCTCGGGATTCGTCTGTGTGGCGCTACCGCAGGACGAGTGCGAACGGTTGGCGCTGCCGCCGTTGCACCACAGCAACTCCGACAGCTTCGGTACGGCCTACCGGGTGACCGTCGATGCCGTCGACGGAGTCTCGACCGGCATCTCCGCCCGCGACCGGGCGAGCACCGCACGCCTGCTCGCCTCCGCCTCGACCCTGCCCGCGCAGCTGTCGCGGCCGGGGCACGTCGTGCCCCTCGCCGCACGGAGCGGTGGCGTTCTGGAGCGTGGCGGCCACACCGAGGCCGCGGTCGACCTGACCCGGTTGGCGGGGCTGCGCCCGGCCGGCGTGCTCTGCGAGATCGTCAGTGTTCGCGATCCGGGGCGGATGGCGCAGCGCGACGAGCTCGTCGACTTCGCCACCGAGCACGACCTGCCCATCGTCACCATCGCCGACCTGGCACGGCACCGGCGGGCGACCGAGCAGCCGGTCGAGCGGGTGGTGACCACGGGCCTGCCCACGTCGGCCGGTAACGGGCGAACCGTGGGCTACCGAGCCGGCGGCACCGGCGCGGAGCATCTGGCCTTCGTCACCGGAGACATCGCAGGGGCCCGGGATGTCCCGGTTCACGTGCACGTCGAGTGCCTGCTCGGCGATGTGTTCGGATCGCTGCGCTGCCGCTGTTCCGGCGATCTCGACACCGCGATGCGCGAGATCACCGCCACCGGTCGGGGCGTCGTGGTCTACCTGAGACCGGGAACCCGCAGCCCGTTGCTCGCCCTGCAGGAGCAGGACGCCCAGGTGAGTCGCCTCGACGGCCGCGCCGACATCGCGTGCACTCCCTTCACCCCCGCGGACGCCGCCGTCACCACCGCGATCCTCGCCGATCTCGGCGTCGGATCGGCCCGCCACCTGCACAACTCGCTCTCCGTCCAGACCGCTCTGTGCGCCCGCGTGCCCGATGCGGCAGCGACGGCCGGCTCGGAGGCCCGGCCGTCGGGAGCGGTCGCCTGATGACAGTTCCGCGTCTCGACCTCGACGACAGCGAGGAGATCTCCCGGTGAAATTCCACCTGATGCAGACCGGCGTCATCGGCCGGCGCCACGAGCTCGAGGCGGGGATGGCCGGGCAGCGCCCCGAGCTCTACCAGCGGTTCCTCGAGGAGATGAAGGGCTACGTGCAGCTGGCCGACGAGCTGGGGTACGAGTCCTACTGCTCGCCGGAGCACCACCTGCAGATCGAGGGCTTCGAGATCACCAACCACCCCGGGATGATGGGACTGTTCGTGGGTTCGCACGCCAAGCGGCTCAAGGCCGGGCTGCTCGGCTACGTGCTGCCCACACACAACCCGGTCCGCGTCGCCGAGGAGATCGCGACGCTGGACCACATGCTGCAGGGCAGGCTCATCGTCGGTTTCGCCCGCGGCTACCACGCCCGGTGGGTCGACGCCTACGCCGCGATCCGCGGCAGCGGGGCGACCAACGTCGCGCACGCCAAGGCCAAGGACGAGCAGGACGCGGTCAACCGGGAGATCTTCGAGGAGTCGGTCCAGGTCCTGAAGAAGGCCTGGGAGAACTCGACGTTCAGCCACAAGGGCAAGTACTGGCAGTTCCCTCCCGAGGACGGCTCCGTCGGACACCCGGGTTACGCGGAGTTCGGCGCGGGCCAGGACGAGAACGGCATCGTCCGCGAGATCGGCATCGCGCCGCGACCGTTCCAGAACCCGCACCCGAGGATCTACGGACAGTTCGCCTACAGCATGCGCACGGTCGACATGTGGGCCCGTGAGGGCGGCAAGCAGGTCGTGTTCGCCAACGACATGGACTTCTGCGAGGCCCTCTGGAACCGCTACGCCGAGACGGCCAAGAAGGCAGGCCGCGACGTCCCGCGCGAGGAGATCGGCGCCTGGGGCGGGTTCCTCATCCTGACCGACAGCAAGGAGGAGGCCCAGGCGCTCGAGGCCGAGCACCGCTGGTTCTGGGACAAGTGGTTCATCCCGCACGGCCAGCAGTTCCCGAACGTGCTGATCGGTACCCCGGACGACATCTCGCGCCAGATCGAGCAGGCCCACGACCGGCTCGGCTTCAACGAGTGCTTCCTGATGTTCGGCCAGGGCCACCTCGAGCCGCAGCGGCAGAACGCCGAGCTCGTGCGCTTCGCCGAGGAGGTCGCTCCCCGTTTCGCCACGAAGGACGCCGCCGGCGGCTTCGTCTGACCCGCAGCAACCACACCGGAGGAAGGCAACGATGCCCAGTACCGAGGACAACAAGGCCGCCGTCACCGCGTTCCTGGAGATCTTCTCCGCGGGCGACGTGGAGAAGACCCTCGCGGCGCTGAGCGATGACGTGACGTGGTGGGTGTCCGGGAAGCTCGACGGGATGTCCGGCTCGTACGACAAGGCGGGTTTCGGGGCGCTGATCGGGGGGGTGGCCGACGTCTACGTCGAGCCGCTGAGGGTCACCCCGCTCTCGATGGTCGCCGAGGGCGACAAGGTCGCGGTCGAGGCCGACTCCTACGCCGAGCTCAAGGACGGCCGGGTCTACGACCCGCGCTGTCACTTCCTGTTCCAGGTCGCTCCCGACGGCCGGATGGCCGTCGTGCACGAGTACCTCGACACCAAGCACGCCTACGACACCTTCTTCGCGTCGTAGGACGAGGGCCCGACCGCTTCCGTCCCGACGACGCCGCACCGCGTCCGACCGATATGTCCAGCACGACCAGCCCAGCACCCTCAGGAGAGCAGATCCGATGGAATCCGGACTCATCCACATCCCTTACATGCGCCCCGAGCGCAGCTCACGGCAGACGTTCGACTGGGCGCTGGCCAACGCCCGTGAGGCTGACAAGGCCGGCTTCACCGAGTTCATGGTCGCCGAGCACGCGACCCAGAAGTGGGAGTGCATCCCGACCCCCGAGCTGGTGATCGCGGCGGCGGCCGTGCAGACCGAGCGGATCAAGTTCGCGCCGATGGCGCACCTGCTGCCCCAGCACCACCCGGCCGCGCTGGCCATCCAGGTCGGCTGGCTGTCCCAGATCCTGGAGGGCCGCTACTTCCTGGGCATCGGGGCCGGCGCCTACCCGCAGGCGGCCGAGCTGCACGGCATCACCGACATCTCCACCAACCCCGCCCGCGTGCGGGAGTCGCTGGAGATCATGGAGCGGATCTGGAAGCGCGAGCCCTTCCACTACGAGGGCGAGTACTGGAACGCCGGCTACCCGGCCGAGCTCGACGACGGCAAGGGCCACGACGACCACAAGATCGCCGACTACAGCCCGTGGGGCGGCAAGCTCGACATCGCCGTCACCGGGCTCAGCGTGAACTCCCCGTCCATCCGGTTCGCCGGCGAGCGCGGGTTCATGCCGGTCTCGATCTACTCCGGGTCGTCGATCCTCAAGACGCACTGGGAGACCTACGAGAAGGCGGCGCTGGCCAACGGCCACACCCCGGATCGCAGCAAGTACCACGTCTCGCAGACCGTGTTCGTGGCCGAGACCGACGCCGAGGCGAAGAAGCTCGCGATGGAGGGCGGCATCGGGTACGCCTTCGAGCGCTACCTGTGGCCCATCTGGGAGCGCTTCGGAATGCTCGAGGGCTACATGAAGGACGTCGGTGCCACCAAGGCAGACGTCGACCTCGAGTGGATCTGCGACAACGTCTGGGTGGTCGGCTCCCCGGAGACGGTGATCGAGAAGCTGAACAAGCTCTACGAGTTCACCGGCGGCTGGGGCGTGCTGCAGGTCGAGACGCACGACTACATGGACGATCCGTCCCCCTGGTTCCAGTCGCTGCGGCTGCTCGCCCAGGAGGTCGCCCCGAAGATCCAGCTCCCGTTCGGCGTCTCCGCCGGAAGCTGAGATCCCGCGGACGGGGGGGGGGGGGGGGCGCGGCGCCGCCCCCCCCGCCCCCCCCCCCCCCCCCCCACCCCACCACCGCGGCGCGG
>JAKDNL010000512.1 GCA_030451825.1 Pseudonocardia sp.
CAGGGGTGCGACGCGACCTGCCCGCCGGCCCGCGGCACCACTGTCTGGAAACGCTTTCAGCCGTGCACTCTGGCTCGGATGGGGGATAAGTGTCAAGGGTCACACTTGCATTCGTTCCCGTCGCGTCAGGGCCTGTAGACCGACCTGGACGTGGTCACATCGAGCCGGGTAGATCTGCAAACGCTTCCAGGAATCCGCGGTATGCTGGTTCGCGTGTCCATCGCGGTCAACCTGGCCGACGTCGCGCGGATCGCCGGGGTCTCTCCCGCCACCGCGTCCCGCGCGCTGAGCGACCACCCCCATGTCGCCGCGACCACCCGCGCGCGGGTCTGGCAGGTCGCGACCGATCTCGAGTACGTCGTGTCGCCGGAGGCGTCGCGGCTGGCCGGCGGCAGTACCGGCCGGGTCGCGGTCGTCGTGCCGCACCTGTCGCGCTGGTTCTTCGGCGCGGTGTTGGAGGGGCTGGAGTCGGTCCTGCGCGAGTCCGATCTGGACCTGCTGCTCTACCGGGTCGGCGACGCGGCGGAGCGGCAGGCGTTCTTCGACAAGCTGCCGGCCCGTCGCAAGGTCGACGCCGTGGTGGTCCTGGGGTTCTCCGTCGGCGACGACGAGCGGCGCCGGCTGGAGCGGATCGGGGTGGACATCGTGGCCGCCGGCGGGCAGGTCGCGTCGCACCCCTGCGTGCGGATCGACGACCACGCCGCCGGACGCCAGGCCGTCGACCACCTGATCCACCTCGGGCACCGGCGGATCGCCATGATCGCCGCGATCGACCCCGGTGAGGACTCCGGGAGCCCGACCGGCCGGTCGACGGCCTACCACGCGGCGCTGGCCGACGCCGGCATCCCGGCGGACGAGGGGTTGGTGGCCACCGTGGACTGGGGGGTGGAGCAGGGGGCGGAGGTGATGAGCGCGCTGCTCGGCGCGACGTCGCCGCCCACGGCGGTGTTCGCGCACTCCGACGAGGTGGCGCTCGGCGCCGTGCGCACCGTGCGCCGGGCCGGGCTGCGGGTGCCCGAGGACGTCTCGGTGATCGGCATCGACGACCACCCGCTGGCCGCGCTGACCGATCTGTCCACGGTCGGCCAGCCGGTCCGCGAGCAGGGCGAGATCGCCGGGCGGATGGTCGTGTCGGGACTGGACGGTGAGGTGGTCGAGCGGGAGGTCCTGGTCCCGACCCGACTGGTGATCCGGGGCAGTACAGCTCCGCCGCGCCGGTTCCGGCGCGGCGCCCGGCGTCGGGTGGACGCATGACACCCGCCGACGTGATCTTTCCCGCGGAGGCGGCGTGGTGACGGCCGACGTGATCTTTCCCGCGGAGGCGGCGTGGTGACGGCCGACGTGATATTTCCCGCGGAGGCGGCGTCGTGACCCCCGGGCCGGAGCTGACGCTGCGGGTCCCGTCCCCGGGACTGCTGGCGCTGCCGTGGGAACGTCCGCTCGCGGACTGGGACGTCACCGACGTCCCGTTGCGCGACGTCGCGGTCGGCCCGAGCCGGCACCTGGTGCGGTTCGTCGAGACCGACGGCTGCCTGTGGGCCCTCAAGGACCTCCCGGAGCGGATCGCGCGGCGCGAGTACTCCGTGCTGCGCCACCTCGAGGGCCAGGGGCTGCCCGCGGTCCGGCCGGCCGGGGTGGTGCACCAGCCCGAGCACGACACGTCGATCCTCGTCACACGCTTCCTGGAGGGGTCCTGGCAGTACCGGCGGCTGTTCATGCGGCTGCCGCCGAACCGGCCCCGGCACCGGGCGCGGTTGTTCGACGCGATGGCCGCGCTGCTGGTCGAGCTGCACCGGCACGGTGTGTTCTGGGGCGACTGCTCGCTGGCCAACACGCTGTTCATCCGGGACGGGCAGATCCTGCAGGCCTACCTGGTCGACGCCGAGACCAGCGAGATCCACCCGTCCCTCTCGGACGGGCAGCGCGAGCACGACCTGGACATCCTGGTCGAGAACGTGGCCGGCGGCATGATCGATCTCGCGACCCGGCTGGAACGTCCGCCGGAGATCCATCCGCAGCTGATCGACGAGGCGCGCGGCATCCCCGACCGCTACCGGGCGCTGTGGGACGCGCTGCACACGGCGCCGACGTTCGCGTTCGGCGACCGCTACCGGGTGGAGAGCAAGATCCGCGAGCTGAACGACCTCGGGTTCGCCGTCGAGGAGCTGAACCTGGCACCGGTCGAGGGCGAGGCCGGGCAGCTGCGGCTCAACGTGGCGGTGGGAGACCGCAGCTTCCACTCCGGGCAGCTGCGTGAGCTCACCGGCCTCGACGTCGGCGAGGGGCAGGCGATCATCCTGCTCGGTGACGTGCGGGCGCACCGGGAGTGGATGGCCCGCGGCGCACGGGCCGAGAGCAGCGGCACCGAGAGCAGCGCCAGCGGAACGAGCAGCGGCACCGAGAGCAGCGCCAGCGGAACGAGCAGCGGTACCGATGTCGGCGAGCGGGCGGCGGCGATGAGCTGGCTCGACGACGTGCTGCGGCCCGGGATGGAGCGCGCGCACGCCGCGCTGGGACACGTCGGGACGGCGGTGCAGGCCTACTGCGACCTGCTCGAGGTGCGCTGGATCCTCAGTGAACGGGCCTGCGCCGACGTCGGGAACGCGGTCGCGCTGGCGGCGCTGGGCGGTTCCGCGCCCACGGACTCGGCGGCCAAGATGGCGGTCGCCGACGCCTCCACCGGGCAGCTCCGGATCCCCCGGGACGACGACGAGAAGACCTGAGGCATTCCACCCCTCAGGTGCGTGGGGACCAGCGCGCGAACAGGCGGGTGCAGGTGGCCGTTCCCGAGGTCAGGGCACGCAGGTCGGTCGCGTGCCGCAGCAGCTCCACCCGCGGCACCTCCGCGCGGACCACGGTGCGGCCCGGCACGCCGGAGTCGTCGACGTCGGTGCCCAGCACCCGCCCGCGCCGCGACGACAGGTCACCGAGGACCGCGCCGAGGTGCTCGTCCGGGATCCGGATCCGCACCTCGTCGAGCGGTTCCAGCAGCCGCACCCCGCACACCTGAGCCGCCTCGCGCAGGGCCAGCGCTCCGGCCGTCTGGAACGCCGCGTCCGAGGAGTCGACGCTGTGCGCCTTGCCGTCCACCAGCGTCGCCCGCACGTCGACGACGGGGTGTGCGACGTCGTCCGGGCCGGCGGCCAGGCCGCGCTCCAGCTGGGCCCGGATGCCCTTCTCGACGCTGGGCACGTACTGCGTAGGGACCGCACCGCCGACCACCGCGGAGGTGAACTCGAACCCGGAACCGCCGGGCAGCGGGGTGAACTCGACGTGGCACACGGCGTACTGGCCGTGCCCGCCGGACTGCTTGACGTGCCGTCCGGTCGCCCGCCCCGGACGATCGAGAGTGACCCGCATCGCGACCCGGACGTCCTCCGTGTCGACGTCGGCCCCGGCGTCGCGCAACCGGGACAGGGCCACGTCGGCGTGCGCCTCCCCGGTGCACCACAGCACGGTCTGGTGGGTCTCGGCGTTGCGCTCGAGCCGCAGCGCCGGGTCGGTCGCGACCAGCCGGGCCAGGGTGCGGGCCACGGTGTCCTCGTCGCCCCGGTTGCGGGGTACCAGCGCGACCGGCAGCAGCGGCTCGGGCAGCGCCCACGGCGCCATGCGCAGCGGGTCCGCCGCCGCGGACACGGTGTCGCCGGTGTTCGCCGACAGCCGGGTCACCGCGCAGATGTCGCCGGCCGCGCAGGCCTCGATCTCCCGCAGCGTCGCTCCCAGCGGGGAGTAGACGTGCCCGACCCGCTCGTCGGCGTCGTGGCCGCGGTCCTCGTCGGGGCTGGTACGCGGAGCCGGCACGATGCCGCTCACGTGCACCGCCGAGTCCGGGCGCAGCGTCCCGGAGAACACCCGCAGCAGGGAGATCCGGCCCACGTAGGGGTCGGCCGCGGTGCGGACGACCTCGGCTGCCAGCGGCCCGTCCGGGTCCGGTTGCGGTGCGCTGCGGTCGGCGCCGTCGATCCCGTACACCGGCGGCAGCGGGTGCTCGAGCGGCGAGGGGAACGCGCCGGTGAGGATCTCCAGCAGGGCGTCGAGCCCGATCCCGCTCGCGGAGCAGACCGGGATCACCGGATGGAACGAGCCGCGCGCGACGGCCGTCTCCAGGTCGGCGATCAGCGTGCCGGCCGCGACCTCCTCGCCCGCGAGGTAGCGCTCCATCAGCGCCTCGTCCTCGGACTGTTCGATGATGCCCTCGATCAGCGTTCCCCTGGCCTCGGCCGCTCCCTGCGGAACGGCCGGGTCGTCCGGGTCGTCCGGGGCGGCACCGGAGAAGGTCTGCGACAGCAACCCGTAGAGCCCCACCATCGCACCGTCGGGGCGACGCACCGGCAGGTAGCAGGACGCGACCCCGGCGCCGAACGTGTCCTGACAGGCCAGCAGCGTGCCCTCGACGTCGGCCCGGGCCTGGTCGCAGCGGGTGACCACGACCGCGCGCGGGATGCCGGCCGCCACGCACTCCTCCCAGATCGCGACCGCCGCCGGGTCGATCCCACCCTCGCGGCCCTCCTCGGCCGGGAGCACGAACAACGCGGCGTCCGAGGCCCGCAGGCCGGCGCGCAGCTCGCCGACGAAGTCCCCGAAACCGGGGGTGTCCAGTAGGTTGATCTTGGTTCCGTCGTGCACCACGGGTGCCACCGACACCGCGATCGACCGCTGCTGGCGGACTGCCGCCGGATCGTGGTCGCAGGTGGTAGTCCCGTCCGTCACCGCTCCGGCCCGGGGGATCGCTCCGGTGTGCGCGAGCAGCGCCTCCACCAGCGTCGTCTTCCCCGCCCCTGACGGCCCCACGAGGACCACATTGCGGACCAGGGCCGGATCGCACCCGGCGGCGGCGACCCCGCCTGCGCTCCGGCGTTCTGCTCTGACGGTCACGAGTGACCACCTCCGCGTCCTCGTCGACGCCCGGTGAGAGTGGCCCAGTTCACTCCTCGCCGCCGCCGCGCACAACCCCTCGGGGGGATCGCGTCGCGGGACGGGGGCAGCGCACACCGTTGTCGATCTCACTCGGGCGTCGCGCCACAACCGATGCCGGAGGGGTGATCCGGGCCGGTAGTCTCCCCGCCCGTGCCCA
>JAKDNL010000513.1 GCA_030451825.1 Pseudonocardia sp.
GGGCCGGAGACCGAGGAGTTTTGGCTTGCGCCCGCCCCCGCCGGCTCGGCGGGGGACCAGCCCCCGGCGTCGCGCACCGAGAAGCTGCCCGAGACGCGCCCGGACAGCACGACCACGCCGATGCGCCAGGTCCGCCGCCGCTCCGAGGGCGGCCCGTGGCCGGCCATCCCGATGCTGCCGGTGATCCGGCCCGACGACGCCCCGATCTCCGAGGTCGACCGCGTCCGCGAGTCCCGCGGCGTGCAGGCCCTGCAGCGCTACCTCGAGTACGACCAGAAGCGCGACCCGGACGCCCCGGCCTGGCCGGAGCGCGACGACCCCGGCGCCTGACCACCCCGAGCGTCCCGACGTAGGGTTCGGATCGTGCCCTTCCAGCCTCCCGCCCCGCACCCGTCGGGGGCGCGGCCCCCGGCCATCCCGCCGGAACTGGTGCCCCGGCACGTCGCCCTCGTGATGGACGGCAACGGCCGCTGGGCCAACGCCCGCGGACTGCCCCGCACGGAAGGCCACAAGCGCGGCGAGGCCTCGCTGATGGACGTCGCCCGCGGCTGTATCGACATCGGCGTCCGGTGGCTCTCGGCGTACGCGTTCTCCACCGAGAACTGGCGCCGCAGCCCGGACGAGGTCCGCTTCCTGATGGGCTTCAACCGCGACGTCATCCGGCGCCGGGTGGACGAGATGCACGAGATGGGCGTCCGGGTCCGCTGGGCCGGGCGCCGCCCGCGGCTGTGGCGCTCGGTGATCCGGGAGCTCGAGGTCGCCGAAGAGAAGACGCAGCACAACGACGCGCTCACGCTGACCATGTGCGTGAACTACGGCGGCCGCGCCGAGATCGTCGACTCGGTCCGCGAGATCGCGAAGCTCGCCGCCGCCGGGAAGATCAAGCCGGACAAGATCGACGAGCGGATGATCCGCCGGCACCTGGACGAGCCGGACATGCCCGACGTCGACCTGTTCGTGCGCTCCTCCGGCGAGCAGCGGACGTCGAACTTCCTGCTCTGGCAGAGCGCCTACGCCGAGATGGTCTTCCTGGACACGCTCTTCCCGGACTTCGACCGCCGCCACATCTGGCAGGCGATCGAGATCTACGCGCGGCGCGACCGCCGCTTCGGGGGCGCCGTCGACGCCTCCTCCACCGACGAGGGGGCATCGTGAACGACCCGGCGATCACCGGCATGCTCGACACCGCCCGCGCCGCGCTGGAGCGCTTCCACGACGTCGAGGTCGACGACGACGGCGCGCTCACGTTCGCGCACGGCGGCGTGCTCTGCGTCGTGCAGGGCACCGAGCTGGAGGAGGGCCTGCCGGTCCTGAACCTGACCTGCGTCGTGGCCTGGGACCTGTCGTTCGACTCGGACGTCCCGAGCCGCGTCGCGATGGGCGTGGGAGAGGGCCTGTTCGGCACCCCGCGGGTGATCCGCGGCGAGCACGGGTGGGACGTCACGCTGCGCTACGCGTTCCCCGCCCTCGGGCTCGCCGAGCACCCGATGGGCACGCTGCTGATGCTGGTCGTGGCCAGCGCGTCGAGCATGCGGGCGGAGCTGGTCGACGCCGTCGGCCGCCCGGCGTAGACACCTCAGCCGAGGGTGGGTGGCTCGGTCGGGGTGCCCTCCTCGCTCAGGTGTACCAGCGGCAGCGCCGCCAGCTCGGTCGGCGTCATGCCCTGGGCGACGCCCAGCACGTCGTTCTGCGCCTTCTTCATCCTCGCGTCGACCAGCCCGGACAGGGCGTAGGCGACCCGGCCGAGCAGCCGGACCGTCGTGTCGTCGACGATCGGGCGCGGGGTGGACACGATCGCCACACCCTGGGGTGTGCCGTCGTTGGCCTGGGCCACGCCGATCGAGTACGACTCGCGCGGGTTGAGGTGTCGCGAGCTGTAGTGGTCGCGCAGCTTGGTGACCATGTCGTGGAAGCCGGTGACGTCGCCCTCGAGTTCCAGGGTGGCCAGGTCGTCCGTGGTCAGCGTCTTGGTGCGACCGCTGAAGCAGCGCACGTAGCCGATCAGTGCGCCGGTCCACAGTGCCTCGACCAGCGCCGGGTCCGCGTCCACCCGTACCGGACCGGAGTCCGGCGTCCCGAGCGCGGTGACCAGGTGCTCGCAGCACCGCAGGACGTACTGCAGGTCCTCGAACACCGACGCCAGCTGGGCGAGTTCACCGGACTCCGGGACGTCGATGGTGCGGACCGAGGACGGCGCCGGTGCCGGGGCCTGTTCGGTCGGTGTTGCTCCGCTGTCGGTCACGTGAAAGTCCGCCTCCTTGCGTTGCCGGCCCGGAGGGTAGCGCTGCCCGGAAGTGACTGGCGATCTCGTTATGAGACGTCGCGTTCGGCGGCGCAGCGACGGCACAGACCGAAGATCTCGCACGTGTGGCTGAGCTCGACGAAGCCGTGCTCGTCGGCGACCTTCTGCGCCCACGTCTCGACGGCCGGGCCCTCGATCTCGGCGGCCGCGCCGCAGCGCCGGCAGACCAGGTGATGGTGGTGGTGCACGGTGTCGCAGCGCCGGTAGACGGCCTCGCCGCTGCCGGTGCGCAACATGTCGACCTCGCCGCCGTCGGCCAGGGTCTGCAGCGTGCGGTAGACCGTGGTCAGCCCGATGCCCTCGCCGGTGCGCCGCAGCTCCTCGTGGATCTCCTGGGCGGAGCGGAAGTCGTCGAGCCGGTCCAGCAGCGCCGACACCGCCGCGCGCTGGCGGGTCGCCCGTTGCCCGCGCGGGCCGGCCGTCGACCGCTCGGTGTTCCCGAGCGTCGCCCCCGCGGTGCCCGCCGGATCGTTCACGCGTCCTCCTCGACGTGCGCGACCGCGTCCACGACGATGTGCGCGAGGTGGTCGTCGACCAGCGTGTAGAGCACCTCCCGGCCGCGCCGCTCGCCCTCCACGACGCCCGCCGCCTTGAGCACCCGCAGGTGCTGGCTGATCAGCGGCTGGGTCACCCCGAGGGCGTCGACCAGATCGTGCACGCAGCGGGCGTGTTCGAGCAGCTGCAGCACGATGGCGATCCGCACCGGAGCGGCGAGCGCCCGCAGCAGGTCGCCGGCGGCGGCCAGGGTGCGCGCCGTGCGCACCGGCCCGGGCGCGGCGATGGGGCGTTCCTCGGGGTGCTCACCCTCCGAGTCGCGCCTGGTGTCCGGTGCGATCGACATCGTCGTTCCAGTCTCCGGGAGCGGCGGCCACGCCCCCGGCGGTTGTCTCGCCGAGCCGGCCGCCCCTCCATCGTAGGCGGCGGTTATCGTCGCGTCCGTGCTGCTGGTCTGCCGATTCTCCGTCGCGGCCGGCGACGCGGCGGGATTCTCCTCCCGCGCGCACCGTGCGCTGGACCTCCTGGGCGCTTCCCGGGGCTTCGTCGACGGGCAGGTCGGCCGCTCGGTGGACGACCCGGAGAGCTGGATCCTCACCGCCCGCTTCACCTCGATCGACGCCTACCGCCGCGCCCTGTCCCCGTTCGACGTCCGCGAGCACGTGATCCCGCTGCTCTCCGAAGCCGACACGGACGCCCCCAGCACCTACGAAACCCTCCTCTCCACGACCGACGGCACCACCACCCGCCACCCGACCCTCCGCGCCGACTAGACCCCACTCCGCCCTGCCTCCGGCCGCTCGCTCGCGCCCCCAGCGCCTTCCGGCGAGCCACCACCGGTTGCGGCGCGCCCACCTCCGTCACGCGCTCGTTGCTTCGTGCCGCGCCCGCGGCCGCCGGCGCGGGACGAAGGTCAGCGCGCGGGGCGGGCGGGGAGCGAGTCCGGCGGGGAGCGGCTGCGGCGTCGGCACCCCGGTGTTGTCCACATCCGGGCTCGTCCGGGGCCGTCGATTCCCGCTTGTCCACAGCCGTTCGGACGAGCGGCTGGTGTGGCCGACCCGCGGTGTCGATCCTCGGCCCATGGACACCAACGCCGGCCGGCCGGTGATGCGAGCCGCCATGCTCGAGCAGGGCTACACCGACGGTGAGCTGCACCGGGCCCGCCGTCAGGGCCGACTCGTCTCCCTGCGGCCCGGTGCGTACCTGTCGTCGGACGACGACCGTCTCGGCGACCGGGAGGCCCGGTACGCGGCGACGGTGGCAGCTGCCGCGGCCCGGCTCGCCGGTGACGACGGAGTGCTCAGCCACGCGTCCGCCGCAGTTCTGCACGGGCTACCCTTGTGGGGCGTCCCACTGGACCGGGCGCACCTCACGCGTGGGGAGACATCCGGGGGCCGCCGGAGTGCCCACCTGCACGTGCACATGGCTCCGCTCGCGCAGGACGAGATCACCGAGGTCGACGGCATCCGGGTGACGGCCCCGGCGAGGACCGTGGTCGATCTGGCGCGGACGCTGCCGTTCACGCAGGCGGTGTCGGTGGCCGACGCCGCGTTGCACGCCGATCTCGTCGATGCCGGAGGTCTGGCCGATGCCCTTGCACTGGGCGGGAGGCGCCGGGGAGGTCCCGCCGCCCGCCGGGTCCTGACCTTCGCCGACGGCCGGGCCGACGGGCCGGGCGAGTCACGCAGCCGCGTCGCGATGCACCGTGCCGGCCTGACCCGCCCGGTCCTGCAGCACGTGATCCGGGACCGGGCCGGGCGCTGGGTCGGGCAGGTCGACTTCTGGTGGCCCGAGGCAGGTGTGGTCGGAGAGTTCGACGGGAAGATCAAGTACGGACGGCTGCTGAAGCCGGGGCAGGAGCCGGGGGAGGTCGTCTACGCCGAGAAGCTGCGGGAGGACGCGATCCGGGCGCAGGACGGCGTTCGCACCGTCGTCCGGTGGACGTGGTCGGAGATCGACCGGTTCGGTCCGGTCCTGGAACGCCTCGGTGACGCGATCGATCCCGACGCCGCGCGCGGCAGCCTTCGTACCGCGCGCCGGATGTCCTGACGCGGCCGCGGCCGCGATCGCGTCCCGACGTGCATCGCGCGGAACGGTGGTGAGCGCGCGCTCCGGGCGTGACCGTGCCGGTGCCGGACCGCCGTCGGCGTCGTCGAGCGTGCCGACGGGCCGATGCCGGGCCGGCCGGTGCCCACCCGGTGCCCATCCGGTGCCCAGGCCGACGGGCCGCGGCGGGCGGGCGGAAAGGAGATGGCGTCGGCGGATAGGCT
>JAKDNL010000048.1 GCA_030451825.1 Pseudonocardia sp.
CGGCGCCGCGAACGGGCCGGAGGTGTAGTGAGCGAGCGACGGGGCCGGCGTGGCCGGCCCCGCGCCGCCGCCAGGCGGCGCCTTGATCCCAAAGAGGCAGATTCGGCAGTGCACGAGGTCAGGACAACGAGGACCGACTGGACAGGCGCGAGGCTGGCTGCCGCGTCCCGCGTCATCGACAGGTGGCGGAGAGGTTCTCTAGAGTAGTTCTCCATGGCGGGTCGACGTGTGACGGCAGGCGGAAGCGCGACCGCAGACCGGATCAGCGCGGTGGCATTGCGGCTGTTGGCCGTGCACGGCTACGCGGGCGTGTCGATGGAAGACATTCGCCGCGACGCCGAGGTGTCCAACGGCAGCCTGTATCACCACTTCCGGACCCGTGCCGACCTCGTGGCGCGGCTCCTGGTCGAGGCCATGACCGAGGTCCAGGACCGGGCACTGCAGCACGTCGACGCTCCCGACGACGCCGAGGCCGTGGTGCGGGGCGTGGTCCGTGCGCAGCTGGAGTGGGTCGAGCACCATCCCGATCGGGCCCGGCTGGTGTACGGCGAGCTACCCGACGAGGTCCTCCTCGCCGCGGAACCGCACTTCAGCAGCCGCAACCGCGCCTACGTCACCGCCATGCGCGGCTGGTTGGAGCAGCAGATGGCCCGGGAGACGCTGATCCGGCGGCCGTTCGGCGTGGCGCATGCCCTGTGGGCCGGGCCGACCCAGGAGTTCTGCCGACACTGGCTGCACGGTCGCAGCCGCCTGTCGCCCAGTGATGTCACCGACGACCTCGCCGCCGGCGCGTGGGCGGCCCTGGTGCTGCGATGACCAGCTCACCGGAGCCGTCCGCGCCCGCCGGCTATGTCGCCTACGACCGGCCCAGCCCCTACCTGGATCTGATCGGCCCCCTCTTCCAAGACGCCACCGACCCCGCCCGGGTGGCGCTGCGGATCGACCACCGCCACACCAACTCCCGCGGATTCCTGCACGCCGGGGTCCTGGTCGCGGTCGCGGACGTCGTCATGGGACACACCGCCCGCCGCGCCGCGCCGCCCGGCACCCGGCTGGTCACCGCGTCCCTAACCACCGACTTCCCGGGGTCGGCCCAATCCGGCGACTGGGTCTGCGGCACCGCGGCGGCCCGGCGGGTCGGGCGCCGACTCGCGTTCACCAGCTGCGAATTCACCGTCGTGGACCGGTCCGTGCTCACCGCCACGGGTGTGTTCGCCGTCGCCACCCCACGCCCCACCGACGACACCACCACGACGACCACATGAGCCCAACCCGACCCGGACAAGGAGCCTGAGGTGGACCCGACTGTCCTGGACACCGAAGCCTTCGCCCCACTGCCGCGCAGCCAGTGGCAGCAGGCCGCCCAAAGCCGGGCCGGCGTGCAGATCGTGACCACCCCGGGCGCGCTGATCCGGCTCCGCGACACCGGCACGGCCTCCAGCACCGCACCCACTGTCGCGCTGCTCACCGACGCACCCCACACCCTGGAGTGCTACGATGACCTCGTGGCCGAACTGGGGCCGGAGGTACGCACAGTCATCATCGAACCCCCCGGCTTCGGGTTCTCCTGGGTCACCGACCCCGAGGCGTTCTCCTACCCCGGCGCGACCGAGGCGATACTGGCCGCGCTGGGCCAGCTCGGCATCACCGGCGCCGTCCTCGGTGGTGCCTGCGTGTACGGCAATGCGGCCTTCATCGGCACCGGCTGTGGGGCGAGGCTCGGGTGGAGGCGCTGAGCGCGGATGAGGTCGCGTCCCCGCTGGCTCGTCGGCCCTACGACCTCCGGCACGCGGCGGTGTCGACTTGGCTCAACAGCGGGGTGCCCGCGCCTCAGGTCGCCGCTTGGGCGGGGCACAGCGTGGACGTTCTGCTCCGCGTCTACGCGAAGTGCATCGCGGGCCAGGAGGGCGCGGCCCGGCGCCGGATCGAGGAGGCGCTCCGTGGCACCGATTCATGATCGCGACCACGTATAGGACGCGAACACCCGGAAACAGCCGGTTGGAGCCGAACGCAGCCGGACCACAACGAGAACGACCCCCGCCAGCGTTTCCGCTGGTCGGGGGCCGGTTCTGCGTGGTGTGGCAGGTGAAGGATTCGAACCTTCGAAGGCGATGCCGACGGATTTACAGTGAGCTGTCATATCGGCTCTGACCTGCTGTTGAGCCGCGGACCCCTGGTCTGCGTCCGTGCATAGTCCGTGAGGGTCGTTCTTGCCCTCGCACGCCGGGTCCTGGTGGTGATCTCCTCGCGGCGCGGGCTCGTCCCTGCCGGGCCGAGGGGTGGGGTGCAAGGTACTCAGTCCCGCCTTGTGCCCCACCCCTCGGTCTGGCTGCCGTCTCGGCGCGCCGTGAGGAGATCACCACCCCGCCGCACTCCCCCTGATCTCCGAAGCGGTGTCGGGTTCGGGCGGAGCCCGATCTAGAGGTAGGTCCGGTAGTACGCCGCGTAGCGGTCATAGCCGATTGCCTCGTAGAAGCTGCTCGCCCGTGTTGTCGCAAGGGCAACGAGCCGACCTCCGCGCTCGCGGACCCCATCCTCGAACGCGGACATCAGTCGGGAACCGACGTGCTGTCGACGCAGGTGCTCGCGGACCGCGATCTCCTCGACCCAGCCGACCGGGCCGTTAGCGAAGAAGGCCGGGTGCTCGAAGCCGAGCAGATACCCACCGACCGTCGGCCCGGACTCGGCGACGAGCACGTGCGCGTCAGGCACCTCCAGTACGGCCGCGAAGCTCCGAAGGAAGGGCTCCCACTCGACGGTGAACGAGACGGCCATCATGGCGGCCAGTTCGAACACCACCTCCGCATCGCCGGCGTCGGCTGGCCTGACACTGAACTCCTCGCGGTCGGTCACGCTCGCGAACGCTACGACGAGATCCTTCGCACTCGAAGCGACGTCCTGAGGGGGCATCCGCTCAACGGGTACCGCGCGGGCATCGGGTGGCGGTAAGTCGTGGCGCTCGGGCTGGGCGAGATGCGAACGTGCGGCCGTGAGTGACACGCCTTCTTCCCCGCTCGCCTCGACACCTGAGCCGCCATATGTGGCGGTGATCTTCTCGTCGGTCCGCACGGACGGAGACAACGGATATGGCGCGATGGCGCAGGCCATGTTCGATCTGGCGTCGACCCAGCCGGGGTTCCTGGGCGCTGAGGACGCTCGTGAGGACATCGGCATCACGGTCTCGTACTGGCGGGATGAGGCCGCTGCGCAGGCCTGGAAGCAGGTTGCGGCGCACCTTGTCGCCCAGCGCCGCGGTCGTGATCACTGGTACTCCGACTATCGGGTCCGCGTGGCACAGGTTCTCCGCGAGTACAGCCGGACCGACTCTGAGCTGAAGTAGCGCTGTAACCAGTCGGTGGGGGCCGGGTAGCCGGACCGACGGCCGTGCCCGGGCCGGAGGTAGAGGGTCGGACGGCGGGCCGGCGTGGCCGGCCCGGGGCCCCGGGGGGGGGGCGGGGGGTAGAGTATAGGGCGGGTGGGCAGGTGACCCCCCCCGGGGGGGGGGGGGGGGGGGGTTTTTTGGGGGGGGGGGGGGGGGGGGGGGGGGCGGCCCCGCGCCGCCGGAGGCGGCGCTCTTGATCTCATAGAGGCAGATTCGGCAGTACCCCGCGAGCGCTTCTGTCAGCCGTTCCGTCGGGTGCGGTAGATCGAGGGCTCGTAGGACTCCGGGCGATGACTGGCGAGCAGACGGGACAGCTCGGTGAACGTGTCGAGCGTTGTCGCGCCGAGCAGTTCGGACAACCGCCGGACGCTGATGAAGTCGGCTCCGCGGTCAGCGGCGGTGCGGGCGTGCTCGTCGATCACGGGAAGGTCATCGTCGTTCGGAACGTGGACCGTGGACGTACTGCGACGTTCGGCCTTCTTCGTCTCGTACGCGATCTCCGAGATTCCCGTGATCTCATAGGTCAGCTTCTCGGCCTCGTCCAGCGAGCCCGTGTCGACCAGGTGCCGCGACGGGGTGACGGCAACGGCCGGATGGAGACCTACAGAGGCGATCGCCGTCGTGCTGGCGTCCAACACGACGTGATCACCGGCGTCACGGACCTCGACACTCCCCCGGCGGCCGCTGGCTGCCGCAGCCAGTAGCCCAGAAGCTTCGGAGGGGTGCCAGTCGAACACGTGCCGGATAGCGTCGACCTGCGGTCCGGCAAGTGCGGGAAGCGACTCGGCGTGCAGGTCAGCGAGGCGCGTGACAAGCACATCGTGCGGCACTTCGCCATCGAGTCCGAGCCCAGCGATCAGCAATCGCCCGGGCAACCCGGAGCGCGCGCACGCGGCCAACGCCAGTTGATCAGCCAATGGGCTCCGCAGCCCGGGATCATCACCGTTGGTGAGGACATCACCCCCGACGTCGACGAGTACGAGGGAGTCCAGCCGGAACTTCGCCGCGGTGGCCCGGATCTGCTCCGCCATCCCGATCGCTCCGGCTGTCGGATCGAGTAACACCAGTCGCGCCGGAAGCTCGGCCGCCAGCCGGGGCAGAGACGAACCCGCGGGCGGGACGGGAGTGGTCTCGGCACCGACCTCGAAGGCGCCGCCGCCGATGGCGGACAGTCCGGTGAACTCCGCGGCGCTGCGCGGCCCAGGCATCGGATCGATCATGAGCCGGTCCCAGGAGTAGGTCATGACCACCGGGGAACCGGCCAACCCAAGAATGCCGGGAAGTGCGGCGCTCGTGATCGCGTCACCGCCGCCTCCCACGGCCACGATGAGGCTGCTCACGGCACGACCCTAGCGCGCAACTCGGGCGTACGCAGGAGTAAACTGGCTAGTGGCATAGGACAGTGAGAACAGCGAGGCAAGGCGACGATGCCCGAGTTGGAACAGGTCCGGCCCAAGTACCTGCAGATTGCCAGACACATCAGGGACCAGATCACCCGCGGTGACCTCCGCGCCGGTGACGAAGTGCCGTCGGAACGTGAACTCGCCTCGGCATGGTCGGTTGCCCGCCCGACCGCAGCGCGCGCGCTGGAGGCGCTGCGTCAGCAGGGGCTCGTCGAGTCCCGTCAGGGGTCGGGGACGTATGTCCGCGCCCACGAGGGCGTACCTCGGGCAAGGGAGCGCTATGACCGCGCCCGCGATCTCGGCACCATGTACGGCACCAATGAGTCGGTCGAGTTCCTCGCCGCCGAGATTGTCGTCGGACCTGAGCACGTCACCCACGCCCTACAAGTTCCCGCAGGTAGCCACGTCGCCCGGCGGGTGCGATTGCTGCGCGGCGACGAAGGCCGGCCCATCGAACTGTCCACATCGTGGTTCACGTCCCAGATCGCCGAGCAAGCTCCCCGTTTGCTGACCTTGGAGCGCCTTCGGGGTGGCACCGGCAAGTACGTCGCCGAGGTCACCGGTCGTGCGCACAAGTACGCGCGCGACGAGGTCAGTGCCCGCCTCTCGACGGCAGAGGAGCGCGATCGCCTGGAGCTGCCCGACCCGGCAGCGGTACTCGTCTACCGGCTCACCGCCTATGACGGCGACGACCGGCCGGTCCAGTTCGACGACGCCGTGTACCCGCCGGAACGCTGGGCCTTCCAGCAGGAGTACTCGCTCCCCGACTGATCACCACCAGCCCGGGTTCACGACCTGCGTCTTGCGTAGGTGGCCTATGCCACTTACAGTGGTAACTGGCATAGGCCAATAGCCACAGGAGGAAGCAATGGCGATCAAGAACAAGTTCCCGGTCTCGATGGGCGACGTGTTCCCGCACGGCGCGTTCGTCGTCTCGGAGGTCGAGCCGGTCCGCGACTTCGACAAGTCCGCGCCGGGCCGTCCGGTGCAGCAGCTCGACAAGGAGTCCGGGCTGCCGGTGTGGTCGGTGTCGGTGCTCGATGCGGACCCGGAAGCGCGGCGGGCGGACAAGACGGTGACCGTGAAGATCTCCGCCACCCACCAGCCGGTGCCGCCGGAGGCCGCGCACGGTCTGCCGTTCCGCCCGGTGGAGTTCGACGGCCTCACGGTCACCCCGTACGTGCAGGAGAACGGCGGCCGCCCGCGGGTCGCGTACAGCTTCCGCGCGGCGGCGATGCGTGCTCCGGCCGGTCAGCGTCCGGCGCCGGGCAAGAACCAGGAGGCCGCCTGACCACTCACGTAGGTGGAGGGAAGCCCGAGTAAGGCGGGCTTCCCTCCGGTCTTCCTCACCCCGTCGCCCTGCCAGGCACTGAGACTCGGAAGGACACCGAGACTAGATGAACTCGCACAACTCCCTACCCCGCCGTGCCCACACCAGTCACCACGACAGCACCGGTCCCGGGGCCGTCGTCCCGGTCACTCGACTCGTTCACGCCGGGTTGAACCGCGCCGCGACCGCGATCAGCCAGACCAGCGCCCTGCGACCCACCGACGACCTCGGACAGGCCGCGCGGGCTCGTCGGCTCTGCGAGCTGCACACCCGCCGTGCTCGTTGGTGGGCGATCCTGCGGCGCGTCACGGTCGCCGATCTCGACATCCCGGCGGTCTACCTCTGCGCGGTCGCGATCGCCTGTGTGGGCGCCGAGGGCTCTGCCCGGTTCTGGCGTGACGCCGCCGACGACTGGCAGGCGCGGGCCGAGCACCGGCCCACCTCCGATGTCGCCGGGGCCATGTCGAACTGGCACGAACTCGGCCTCACCGAACCACCCGCACCCGGCCTCCCGGCCCCGCTCGCGGAGGCGGCGCCGTGACCGCCCGCGCGGGCCGGTTCCCGCTGCTACGCCTGGTCCCCGACACCACCTCTGCTGGTCGTCGGTGGCGTGATGACGCCGCCTGCGTCGGGGTGGATCCGGAGGCGTTCTACCCCGACGACATGGCCCAGGCCGACCAGGTCGAGCCGGTCCGGCGGGTGTGCCGGGGCTGCCCGGTCCGGGCCGAGTGCCTGGCCGAAGTCATGGCCACCGAGGAACCCACCCGTCGGTGGGGCGTCATCGCCGGAACCACCCCCTCGGAACGCCGGCTCCTGCACCGCGCCGGGCTCACCATCACCGCGCCCGCGCCCGGCTCGGCTGGGGGTGACGCGGCATGAGCGCCACCAACGAGCGTCCCGCCCGCTGCGAGGTCTGCCGCACCCCGCTACACGAGCGCCCCGACCCGCGACGGCGGCGATGCGCCGATCACCTCGACCAGCTCGCCCTGGTCCCACTCACCACCGTGCGCCGCCGGAAGGGAGGCAAGCGATGAACACCGGAACACTGATCCTCACCGCCGCCGGGGCGGGTGCCGGGCTGTGGCTGCTGCACAAGGTCGGCCAGGTCCTCACCCGGGTCCTGGAGGCCGCCGCCGCGATCGCGGTCGTGTTCCTGTCCATCTGGTTCGCCGTGAAGGGCACCTACACGGCCGGGCGCTGGCTGGTCCGGCACTGGCGCACCACCCTCGCCGTTGCCGCGTTGCTGGCATGGTGTCACTGGCTGGGCTGGCCCTCACTCGTCATCACCGCCGCCGTGACCGGGCTCGGCCTGGGGTCCTGGCGGCTGGCCTCGGTGACCTCGTTCGACGTCTGGGCGGGCCGTCACCTGCGGTCGTGGTGGCAGCGCTGGGCCGTCTACGCCCGCCGCATGCCCGCCTGGCTGCGCGCCTGCCGCCTCACCATCCCCGACGACGGCCACCAGGTCGTGGTCATGGTCAATCCGCTGCGCCGCCGCTCGGCCGTCGCGCCGCGCACGAAGCCGCGCCCGGACCAGGTCCCCCAGATACTCGGGGTCCGCTCCGGCCCGTCCTGGGACGAGGTCCGGGTCCGGCTCGTACCCGGTCAGACCCCGGAGGACGTCGACGACGCCGCCCGCGCCCTGGCCGTGGCCCGCGGTGTCTCGCGGTGTCAGGTGCGGGAGTTGGAGCCGAACGTGGTCTCGATCGACTTCCAACGCCGCAACCTCCTGGCCGACGTCGTCACCTGCGCCCCGCTGGCGGACACGGACGGCAGCACCGTGGATCTGGGCCGGGTGTGGTCCGGCCGGACGGAGTACGGCACCGACTGGTACCAGCCCTTGGCCGGGGGCCACACCCTCGTGGCCGGCTCCACCGGCGCCGGGAAGAACTCGGTGATGTGGGCGCCGATCGTGTCGATCGCTCCGGCGATCCGGGCCGGGCTGGTCCGGGTCAACGGGATCGACCCGAAGGGCATGGAACTGGCCTACGGGCGCCGGCTGTTCCATCGCTACGCCGTCACCAGCAAAGACACCCTCGCGATGCTCGACGAGCTCGTCGAAGGAATGGAGGAGCGCAAGACCGCTCACGCCGGACGCGTCCGCACCGTCCCGATCACCCGCGAGCACCCCCTAGAACTGATCGAGTTCGACGAGATCGGCGCACTCGTGCGCTACGTCGGCGACCGCAAGACTCGCGAGGCCATCACCGAACGCATCGCCCTGCTCACCACCCAAGGGCGGGCACTCGGCTACACGGTGCGCGGCTACGTGCAGGAGCCGACGAAGGACACCGTCCCGGTCCGGGAGCTGTTCCCGCGCCGCATCTGCCTGCGCGTCGCCTCCAAAAGCCACGTCGGGATGGTCCTCGGCGAGCACGCCTACGACCGCGGTGCCTGGGCCAACCGGATCGGGGAGTCCGAGCCCGGCGTCGGCTACCTGTTCGGCGAAGGCGTCCGCGAACCCCTGCGCGTCCGCGCCGGCTGGGTGCCCGACCAGACCATCAAGGAGCTGGAGGACTACGTGACCGGCCACCGCCCGACCGTCCCGGGCACCGTCCACGCCCTGCCCGTCCCCGCGTCCTTCCCGGCCGGAGGTGTCGCATGAGCGCCCAGACCACCGACACGAACACCGATCCGGCGGTGGAGCCGATCGATCAGGACAAGCTCACCCGCGCCCAGAAGGCACTCCTCGCGCTCTCGAACGACGTCGCCACGCAGCTGGCGGAGGATCACGGCGTCTGCGTCCGCCCGCTGGCGATGCGCCGCATCGATCTCACCTCCGGCCGGGTCGACGTCGTGCCGGTGCCGTGTGGGTCCACGCGGGAGGACCAGTGCCGCCCGTGCTCGGACAAGGCCCGGCGGTTGCGGATGGTGCAGTGCCGCGAGGGCTGGCACCTCGAGGACGAACCGATCTCCAAGCCCGCCGATCCGTCGGAGCGGCAGAAGGAGCTGATGGCCACTCGGGCGGACCTGCATGCCGCCTACACGCTCGGCCGGGAGGAGGGCGACGAGCGGGAGTGCGAGGAGATCCGCGAGACCGTGGAGGAGCTGGACGCTGAGCTGCGGGCGCTCGGGGTGCGGGGACGGCTCGCGCCCCTCGACCCGACACCGCAGACGGTCCGGCGCTCGACCCGGCGTCGTCAGGACGCGCCGAACCTCCCGCGTCGGCCGGTGGAGGACCGCACCGTCGGACGCGTGTTCGGTGGCAAGTACCGGCCCTCGACGTTCCTCACCCTCACCCTGGACTCGTACGGGCGGGTGGACCGCAACGGGGCCGCGGTCGACCCGGATAGCTACGACTACCGCCGGGCCGCCCGGGACGCGATCCACTTCCCGAAGATCCTGGACCGGTTCTGGCAGAACACCCGCCGCTGCGTCGGCTGGGACGTCCAGTACTTCGGCACCGTCGAACCCCAGAAACGCGGAGCACCGCACTTCCACGCCGCCATCCGCGGCACCATCCCCCGCTCGGAACTGCGCGCGATCACGGAGGCGACCTATCACCAGGTGTGGTGGCCGGCGCACGACGAGATCCGCTACTCCGGGGCCTCGGTGCCGCGCTGGGATGACCACCACAAGGCGTTCGTCGACCCCGACACCCGCGACCCGCTACAGACCTGGGACGAGGCCACCGACCCGGACGCCCTGACGGCTCCGGCGCACACGGTGACGTTCGGGGCCCAAGTCCACGTCAAGGGCGTACTCGGCGGCTCCGAGGAGGCCGGGCGACACATCGGCTACCTGACCAAGTACCTCACCAAGAGCGTCGGCCAGGCCGCGGGACTCGACGAGACGGCGACCGAACGGCAGCGGACGCACGCACGCCGCCTGGCCGCCGAACTCGCGATCACGCCGTGCTCACCGCGCTGCCCGATCTGGCTGCTCTACGGCATCGAACCCAAGGGCGCCCGCCCCTCCACCACGCCCGGGGTCTGCAAGGGCAAGGCCCACAAGCCCGACCACCTCGGCATCGCCGGACGCCGCGTCCTGGTCTCCCGCAAGTGGTCCAACAAGAGCCTGTCCGACCACCGAGCCGAGCGGACCGCCTTCGTTCGGCAACTCCTCGACCAAGCCGGGGTGAAACCCGCCTACGCCGTCGACGACGGACCCTTCGAGTGGGAGACCACCAAAGCCGGAGACACCGAGGTCCCCACCCGGCCGGTCCTGCTGCTGCACGCGATCAACCAGAGACAGCGATGGCGCGCCGACTACGACGCCGCGCTCATGGCGACTAGTGAGCCACCCGACGACGGCTGTTCGGCAACCGAGGAGGCGGCGGCATGAAACGACCCCCTCGAACGACCGGCGGCCGGGTCGAGCAGCTGACGGTGGACCAACTCTGTGAGGAGCTGCAGATCGCGCGGTCGACCTTCTACCAGTGGCGTCAGGTCGGTAAGGCACCGCGCTGCCTGCGGCTACCCAACGGTGCGATCAGGGTCCGGCGGGACGACCTGGACGCCTGGCTTGCCGCGCTGGCGGATGCGGCATGACGGCCGGCGGGGAGTCGACGAGCTACGACGTGCGCGTCTGGGGCATCACGAAGCGGACGTGGCGCAGCGGCACGACCTACCGGGTGCGGTGGCTGGTGGCCCGCAAGGAGTGGCACGACAGCTTCACCACCCGCGCCCTGGCCGAGAGCTTCCGAGCTGATCTGTTGAGCCTCGCTCGCCAGGGTGAGCCCTTCGACGTCGCGACCGGCCGTCCGGTGTCCTGGCAGCGCCCGGAGGCGGTGGTCACCAGCTGGTACGACCACGCTCGGGCCTATGTGGACATGAAGTGGCCGCACGCAGCGGGCAAGAGCCGACAGGGCATCGCGGAGTCGCTGGCGACGGTCACGCCCGCCCTTCTCTCCTCCACCAGGAGCCGTCCGAGCACGCTGGTCATGCGTGAGCTGCTCTACGGGTGGTCGTTCAATGCGCGTCGCCGCGCCGAGGGGTCACCGGCGGATCACCTGCTCCGCGCTGAGCGGTGGGTCGCGGCGAACACGCGTCCGGTCTCGGACCTCGCTGATCCCGCGGTGCTCCGGCCGGCGCTCGATGCCCTGGCTCTGCGGATGGACGGAAAGCTGGCGGCCGGGTCGACGGTCAGCCGGAAGCGGGCGATCTTCTACAACGCGGTGGAGTACGCCGTGGAGCTGGGGCACCTGCCCGGCAACCCGATCGCGTCCATCAAGTGGCGCGCACCGAAGATCGCCGAGGCGGTCAGCCCGCGCGTGGTCATCAACCACCAGCAGGCACGTGCGCTCCTGGCGGCCGTTCGGCAACACCGGTCCGGGCCGGAGCTCGTGGCGTTCTTCGCGGTCATGTACTACGCCGCCCTACGCCCGGCGGAAGCTGTCGACCTGCGCAAGGACGCCCTGTCCGTCCCCGCCGCAGGCTGGGGAGAGCTGTACCTGAGCACGTCGGCGCCGTCGGCCGGGCGGTCGTGGAGTGAGTCCGGCACTCGCCGGGAGCCTCGCCAGTTGAAGCACCGCAGCGTCGACGAGGTGCGGGTGGTGCCGTGCCCGCCGGAGCTGACGGCGATTCTCCGCGCGCACCTGTCCGAGCACGGGACGACTCCTGATGGCCGGCTGTTCCGGGGTGCCCGAGGCGGACCGTTGTCCGAGAGCCACTACGGGCGGATCTGGACCACCGCGCGGAGCGCTGCGCTGTCGGCTGACGAGATCACCTCGCCGCTCGCACGGCGGCCCTACGACCTCCGGCACGCGGCCGTGTCGACGTGGCTCAACGGCGGTGTCCCGGCTCCTCAGGTCGCAGCCTGGGCCGGGCACAGCGTCAACGTTCTGCTGCGGGTCTACGCGAAGTGCATCGCCGGTCAGGACGACGCCGTGCGGCGCCGGGTGGAACAGGCCCTCCGGGATGGATAGTCAAGATCGCGTCCGTGATGCGTCCGTGGATACCCGTAGACAGGGGGTCACGGCCGGACACAGCCGGACCACAACGAGAACGACCCCCGCCAACGTTTCCGCTGGTCGGGGGCCGTTTTCGCAAGGTGTGGCAGGTGAAGGATTCGAACCTTCGAAGGCGATGCCGACGGATTTACAGTCCGCTCCCTTTGGCCACTCGGGCAACCTGCCGGGGTGCGCTCACTGTGCCCTAGCGCGTGGAGAAGGATACGACACCAACCGACCGGGCCCCGAAGGGGGCCCTGAAGAGGAGGACGCATGGCCGACCCGTCGTTCGACGTGGTGAGCAAGGTCGACCGCCAGGAGGTCGACAACGCCCTGAACCAGGCGGCGAAGGAGCTGTCACAGCGCTTCGACTTCCGCGGCACGAACACCGGGCTGTCCTGGGCGGGCGAGGAGGCGATCACGTTCGAGTCCGACACCGAGGAGCGGCTGCTCGCCGGCATCGAGGTGTTCAAGGAGAAGCTGATCAAGCGCAGCATCTCGTTGAAGGCGCTCGAGGTGGACGAGCCCGCGCTGTCCGGCAAGGCCTACAAGGCGAGCGGCAAGATCCTTCAGGGCATCGCCCAGGACAAGGCCAAGGAGATCAGCAAGACGATCCGCGACGAGAAGCTCAAGGGCGTCCAGGCCCAGATCCAGGGCGACCAGTTGCGTGTCTCCGGCAAGAAGAAGGACGACCTGCAGGCGGTCATCTCCCTGCTGAAGGGCCAGGACTTCGGGATCGCCCTGCAGTTCACCAACTACCGGTAGGTACCGGGTGTCACCGGCGGGGTGTGGCATGCCCCTCGCCGGACGTCCGGTCGCCTCCACCGGCGCCAGGTAGGGTCCGCCACGGACGTCCGATTCAGTACGACACGCCGAGATGGGAAAGGAATGGCCGTATGCCGTCGACCGAACCGGCCGACCGAAACCCGGACAAGGGCTATGTCGCCCTACTGGGGTGGAGCCTGAGCGCGGTCGAGGCCCTCGACCGATTCGACCGTCGCTACGTCGTGGTGGCGCCGGAGTGGGCCGAGGAATACTGTAAGGACAACGAGATTCCGTACATTCCCTGGAATTTCGAACGGCTCAACGACCGCTCGATGGAGATTGCGGAGACCCTCCAGGAGACGGGCGTCGACGTCGCCATCCCGCTGTACGAGGAGACCGTCGAGTGGGCCGGGGCCATCAACTCGGTCCTGCTGGACAACCCGCGACTGCTGGGCCAGGCGATGCTGCTCCGCGACAAGGCGCTGATGAAGCGGCGCGCGCAGCTCGGGGGCATCCGCGTCGGGATCTTCGAGGAAGCCCACGACAAGGGCGACGTCATCCGCTTCCTCAAGCGGGTCAACCAGACGTTGCTGAAGCTCGACGGCGACCCGAACGACCCGATCCACCTCAAGGCCTTCGACAAGGCCGGAAGCCTCGGGCACCGGGTGATCCGCACCCCGGACGAGGTCGACGGAATTCCGGACGAGGAGTTCCCGGTCCTGATGGAGTCCCATCTCGACGGCTGGGAATTCGCCGTGGAAGCCTGGGTCCACAACGGGAAGATCAAGTTCCTGAACATCTCGGAGTACGTCCGTCTCGGGTACTCGGTGTTCGTCCCGGCCACGCCCGAGCTGGAGAAGTACCGGCCCGCGATCACCCAGCAGATCGAGAAGCTGATCAAGGCTTTCGATATCGACTTCGGATTCGTCCACCCCGAGTACTTCGTCACCAGTGACGGCGAGATGTACTTCGGAGAGGTCGCCTACCGGCCGCCGGGCTTCAAGGTGTTCGAGCTGCTCGAGCGCGCCTACGGCTTCAACGCCTACCAGGCGCTGGTGCTGGCGTTCGACCCGAAGACCACCGAGGAGGAGATCGACGCCTTCTTCCCGCGGGAGGTCGTCGACGCCCGGGGTTACGCCGGGTGCTTCGGCGTATACCCGCGCCGCCGGGTCGTCAGCGAGCTGGCGATCCCGGACGAGACCGAGGACCACGACTACTTCGAGTCCCACGAGCTCACGGCGCCGCTCGAGGAGACGGTCACCAAGCGGACCGCGTTCGGTACGCACTGGGGGCTGGTGTACTTCTTCGGAGACGAGCCGTACCAGATGCGCGATCTACTGAAGAGACAAGAGGACCTTGACTTCTACGTCTGATGTTCTCCTCAGGAACTCCTGCGCGGAGGGAAGCCGTTGACGGCGATCGACAACGATCCGGGCAGCGACGACGCCACCCTGACCAAGCGTCTGGCGGCGCTCGACGATGCCACCCGGGCCATGGCGGAGAGCCGCGACTTCGGTAAGCAGCTCAAGCTGCGACGGGTGCTGGACTCGCTGCGGCGGGCGCTGCAGCAGCCGGGCGGTCGCGCGGCCGTCCAGGCCCGCGCCGCCGCGCTCGAGGAGGCCGGCCTGTTCCTGGGCACGGATTGGGCGTCACCGGAGATCCTGGTTCCGGCGCTGGGTGCTGCCGGGCTGCGTAGCGGGGACGCGGACACCGTCCTGATGGAGGCCACCAGCGAGCTCCGCATGCTCGCGATCGCCACCGGCGAGTACGTCCACCCGGCGATCTCCGCCGAGGACGCCCACCAGTTCGTCTCCCAGGTGCTGGCGACGAACCTGACGATACTGTTCACGCCGCCGAGCGAGGCCGAACGCACCAAGCAGGGCAGGCTGGCCCAGCTGATCCGCGACGTGTTCCGCCATCTCGGGGAGGGGATCGGCTACGAAAGCGTCCTCGACCGCCTGGTGGAGGAGATCTGGCGCATCCTGCGGCAGCGGCCGATCCAGGTGGAGCCGGTGCAGAAGATGATCACTCAGATCGCGGCCTACCGGAGCGACCCGGACGTCGAGCTGGGCTCGGCCGTGCAGGGGCTGGACCGGCTCATCACGAGCCTTTTCGGCACCACGGAGGCGTGCCGGGAGGACCCCGGCATCGACGTCTTCCGGTCCCGGCTGGAGGCGATGGACGACAGCGCGCTGCAGTTCGAGGCGACCGGGTTCGCCCGGGCGATGCACGACACCGGGCTGGTCTCGCCCTACCACGCGGAGCTGCTGCGGTTCCTGGTCGAGGGCAGCGACTACCTGCTCGCCGAGGCGCTGGGCCTGTCCAACACCGGGCGCGACTGCATGCTGCGCTACCACGAACTGGTGCACCGCCTGATCGAGGAGGCGGTGCACCCGCAGACTGCCCAGGCCGTCTACGGGCTGGCCCTGATGCTCGACCGCGGCATCCTCTACCAGCCGCCGGTCGCGCCGTCGTTGTGGCGCCAGCTGGCGCTGCCGCTCTCGCCCTACGCCCAGGAACGCCTCACCCTCGTCTACGGGCCGACGCCGGCACCGGCCGCGCGGCTGCTCGCGGGGGCCCTGTCGATGCTCGGGCTGCCGCTCGGCGTGGGACAGGGCGACAACCCCACGTGCCAGTCGGCGCGGGCGTTGTCCATGTGGGCCTACAACGACCCGGACTACCTGCTGCAGATGGTCGTCTGGGCGGCCCGCGACGACGAGATCATCATGCACTTCGAGGGTCAGGCGATCTCCTCACGCGAGAGCGCCTCCGGGGTGGCGACGACGCTGCCCACGGACCTGGACCCGGTCTCGCTGCTCGTGGTGCCGCACCTGGACCGGATCTACGCCGAGATGGGACGTCGCTGTGCCGACCGCCCCGGCGATCCGCACCGCTGGGTGAACCCCGAGTTCCACGGCTGGTGGGCCGGACGGGGGTTCCACATCGACGTCGACGTCGAGACCGGCAACCTGATCGACCTCGACGACTTCATGCGGCACTTCTACGCCAGCTACCACCCCGCCTACAACGGTGACCAGCCGTTGATCCACCCCCAGCCGGCCGGTGTCGCCATCACCGACAGCGCCGCCCGCTACATCGGCTGGCACGCGATCACGATCCTGCGGGTGGGCCTCGATCCGCAGGACGTCATGCGGGTCTACTTCTACAACCCGAACAACGACAGCGGGCAGGACTGGGGCGACGGGGTCGTCGTCAGTACCGCCGGGCAGGGAGAGCGGTTCGGGGAGGGGTCGCTGCCGTTCGAGCAGTTCGCCTCGCGGCTCTACATCTACCACGTGGACCCGTTCGAGCGAGGCGACGTGGATCAGGTCTCGGCCGAGGAGATCGAGCAGGTCATCGGCTACATCCATCGCAGCTGGGGTGCGGATCGTGTGCCGGTCGGCGAGCTGCAGGCAGCGCCCGGGCCGTCCGGCCCCGCGCCGGTCTGACGATCGGTCGGCACCGGAGATCCGTGCCGCCGACGGCGATGCGGCGCGGCTACTCGCCGCTGATCGAGGCCGTGTCGGCCGAGGGCCCGGACTCGACCACGACCACGACCACCCCGAGCGCCAGCACCAGCACGGTGACGCCGGCGAGCGCCACCGGGAGCGGACCCCGGCGGGCCCTGACGGCCCGGGCGGGCCGGCGCGGGACGGCCGGCGGGAACGGCACCGCGAACGATGCGGCACCGTCCTGGCTCGGGCGGCGGACCGGCTCGACAGCGACGGGCGGGTAGGCCGGGAAGACCTGGGGGACCGCGGCACGCTGCGACGGGATGATCGGCAGCACCTGCGTCGGCGGCTCGACCGGCGCGACCCGGGCCCGGATGTCGAGGGGGTCGGCGAGCCGGTGCCGGGCCTGTCGGGGAGCCGTCATCGTGATGCCCTTCTCGGCGCTGGATGGGACCTCTGCCCACTCATCGTGGACACGAGGCCGTTCCGTTACCGGAAGACCCGGGTGCGACGGCTCCGCGCGGGCGGCGGCGGCACCGCCGGGGCCTCGCGCTCAGCCGCGGCGGGCCATCTCCTGCAGCCGCGCGATCCGCTCCTCCATCGGCGGGTGCGTGGAGAACCAGCGGGCCATCCGCTCGCCGGGACGGAACGGGTTGGCGATCATCAGGTGCGACTGCGCGGTCAGGCTCGGCTCCGGCGGCAGCGGAACGGCCGCCGTGCCGTGCGCCAGCTTGTTCAGAGCCGACGCCAGGGCGAGCGGGTCGCCGGTGAGCTCCGCCCCGGAGGCGTCTGCCTGGTACTCGCGCGAGCGGCTCACCGCCATCTGCACGACACCGGCGGCGATCGGGCCCAGCAGCGCGATCAGGATCATCGCGATCGGGTTCGGCCGGTCCTCGTCACCGCCGAAGATCCCCGCGAACATCGCCATGTTCGCCATGAAACCGATCACGCTGGCCATCGCCCCGGCCACCGAGGAGATCAGGATGTCGCGGTTGTAGACGTGGCTGAGCTCGTGGCCGATGACGGCGCGAAGCTCGCGCTCGTCGAGCAGCTCCAGCAGCCCGGTCGTCGCGCAGACCGCGGCGTTGCGCGGGTTGCGCCCGGTGGCGAACGCGTTCGGGGCGTTGGTCGGGCTGAGGTAGAGCGCCGGCATCGGCTGGCGGGCCTTCTGGCTCAGCTCCCGCACGATCCGATGCAGGGCGGGGTGCTCGGCCTCGGTGATCGGCTGGGCGTGCATCGAGCGCAGCGCCAGCTTCGCCGAGTTGAAGTAGGCGTAGCCGTTCATACCCAGCGCGACCAGGACGGCGATCACCAGCCCGGTCCGCCCGAAGAACGCCCCGAGCAGCAGGATCACCGCGCTCATCCCGCCGAGCAGCACGGCCGTCTTGAGCCCGTTCATGTGGCTGTGCACGACGGCGCCTTCCCTCCGATCCCCCGGTTCCCCGCTTGGTGAACGAGCGGTACCGGGTACACGGTCCCCACCCGCCCCGGACGTGTGCGCCCGCTCACACCCGGCGCGGCGTTCCGTGTGCGCCACCGGTCCGCTGCACGCGCGCCGCTGCCGGAGGATAGTTTCGGGGCCATGAGTACCGAGGTCCGGACCGAGGTCACCGACGGCGTCGCGGTGCTGACGGTGTCCAACCCCGCCCGTCGCAACGCCCTGAACCTGGAACTGTCCGGGAAGCTCGTGGAGGCGGTGGACGCCGCGGTCGCCGACGCAGCGGTCGGCGCGATCGTCATCACCGGGGAGGCGCCCGCGTTCTGCGCCGGCGGTGACCTGGCCGAGCTGGCGCAGGCCGACCCGGACACGCTCAAGCGCGTCTACTCCGGGTTCCTGGCCATCGCCGCCTGCCCGCTTCCGACGCTGGCCGCGGTGAACGGCGCGGCCGTCGGCGCCGGGATCAACCTGGCGCTGGCCTGCGACGTGCGATTGGCCGGCCCGACCGCGAAGTTCGACGTCCGGTTCATGCAGCTGGGCCTGCACCCGGGCGGCGGCTACACCTGGATGGCGGACCGCGTACTGGGCGCCCAGGGCGCCGCCGCGATGACGCTGTTCTGCGACGTGCTCGACGCGGACGAGGCGCAGCGGGTCGGCCTGGTCTGGCGCACCTACGACTCCGACGAGGCCCTGATCGAGGGCGCCCGCGAGCTGGCCGGACGGGCCGCGGCGGCGCCGCGGGCCCTGATCGAGCAGACCAAGGCCACGATGCGCGTCACCTCGCGGCTCGACACCCAGGCCGACGCGACCGACATCGAGATCCGCGCGCAGGCACAGTCGGTGCACTCGGAGGCGTTCCGGGAGCGGGTCGCCGCCCTGCAGGCGAAGATCAGCAAGAGGTGATCGGTATCATGACACGTACTGTCGACGATGTATGTGACGTGGGACCGGGCTGCACGACATCCCGTGTCACGGGGAGTTAACCTCCCCTTAGCGCATCATCGTCGAGGAGAACCGGGACTGACCTGCCCATGACGACCAGCGACATCCCCGTCGAAACCCGCGACTCCGAGGTCGTGCAACGCGACCGGGTCGTGATCCGCTTCGCTGGTGACTCCGGCGACGGCATGCAGCTCACCGGTGACCGGTTCACCTCGGAGACCGCGAACTTCGGCAACGACCTGTCGACGCTGCCGAACTTCCCCGCCGAGATCCGGGCACCCGCCGGGACGCTGCCGGGGGTGTCGTCGTTTCAGCTGCACTTCGCGAACTACGACATCCTGACGCCGGGCGACCGGCCGGACGTGCTGGTGGCGATGAACCCGGCCGCGTTGAAGGCGAACGTCGCCGACCTGCCGCACGGCGGGGTCCTGATCGTCAACACCGACGAGTTCACTAAGCGGAACCTGACCAAGGTCGGGTACGAGGCGAACCCGCTCGAGGACGAGTCCCTCGAGGAGAAGTACGCCGTGCACGGGGTCGCGATGGCGACCCTGACGCGCGGTGCGCTCGAGGAGACCGGGCTGTCGAAGAAGGACGCCGAGCGGGCGAAGAACATGTTCGCGCTCGGGCTGCTGTCCTGGATGTATCACCGGCCCAGCGAGTCCACAGAGCGGTTCCTGCGGGAGAAGTTCGCCAAGCGCCCGGACCTGGCCGAGGCCAACATCCTGGCGTTCCGGGCCGGGCACGCCTACGGCGAGACCACCGAGGCGTTCGCGGTGACCTACGAGGTCGCCCCGGCCAAGCTCGCCCCTGGCACCTACCGCCAGATCACCGGCAACACGGCGCTGTCCTACGGCCTGGTCGCGGCCGGGCGCACGACCGGCCTGCCGGTGTTCCTGGGCTCGTACCCGATCACGCCGGCCTCGGACATCCTGCACGAGCTGTCCAAGCACAAGGCGTTCGGCGTGACCACGTTCCAGGCCGAGGACGAGATCTCCGGCGTCGGCGCGGCGCTGGGCGCCTCGTTCGGCGGCGCGCTCGGTGTCACCACGACGTCCGGCCCGGGTGTGGCGCTCAAGGCCGAGACGGTGGGGCTGGGCGTGGCCCTGGAGCTGCCGCTGCTGGTGATCGACGTGCAGCGCGGCGGCCCGTCCACCGGGCTGCCCACCAAGACCGAGCAGGCCGACCTGCTGCAGGCGATGTTCGGCCGCAACGGCGAGGCGCCGCTGCCGATCATCGCGCCGTGCACGCCCGGTGACTGCTTCGCCGCCGCGGTCGAGGCCGCGGCGATCGCGGTGCGCTACCGGACCCCGGTCATGGTGCTCTCGGACGGGGCGCTGGCCAACGGTTCCGAGCCGTGGAAGGTCCCGGACGCGAGCGCGCTGGAGCCCGTCGACCCCGGTTTCGCGACCGAGGCGAACGCCCCCGACGGATCCGGCGAGTTCTGGCCCTACCTGCGTGACCCCGACACCCTGGCGCGGCCGTGGGCGATCCCCGGCACCGCCGGGCTGGAGCACCGGATCGGCGGCCTGGAGAAGGCCGACGGCCGCGGGTCGATCTCCTACGACCCGGACAACCACGACCGGATGGTCCGGCTGCGCCAGGCCAAGATCGACGGTATCGAGGTCCCGGACCTGACCGTCGACGACCCCGACGGCGGAGCCGACATGCTCGTCATCGGCTGGGGCTCGACCTATGGGCCGATCAACGCCGCCGCACGCCGGGTCCGCGGGAAGGGCCACCAGGTCGCCACCGCGCAGATCCGCAACCTCAACCCGATGCCGGCCAATCTCGACGAGATCCTCGGCTCGTACTCCACGGTGCTGTGCCCGGAGATGAACCTCGGACAGCTCGCGATGCTGCTGCGCGCCCGGCACCTGGTCGACGTGAAGAGCTACACCAAGGTCGCGGGCCTGCCCTTCGGCGCCGAGGAACTCCAGGACGTGTTCCTCGACTACCTCACCGGCACCCACCCGCACGCCACGCACGCCGCGACCGAACCCGCCTCGACAAACGGAGCGCAGGCATGACCGCCACAGATCTGGGACTGCCGTCGATCGGCGGTCTCGACGGGGTCCCCACCACCGAGGACAAGCAGACCGCGAAGGACTTCACCTCCGACCAGGAGGTGCGCTGGTGCCCGGGCTGCGGCGACTACGCGGTGCTCGCCGCCGTCCGCCAGTTCCTGCCCACCCTGGGGATCAAGCGCGAGAACACCGTGTTCGTCTCCGGTATCGGCTGCTCGAGCCGCTTCCCGTACTACCTCAACACCTACGGGATGCACTCGATCCACGGCCGCGCCCCGACCATCGCCACCGGCCTGGCCACCTCGCGGCCCGACCTCTCGGTGTGGGTCGTGACCGGTGACGGCGACGCGCTCTCGATCGGCGGCAACCACCTGATCCACGCGCTGCGCCGCAACGTGAACCTCAAGATCCTGCTGTTCAACAACCGGATCTACGGGCTCACCAAGGGCCAGTACTCGCCCACCTCCGAGGTCGGCAAGGTCACCAAGTCCACCCCGATGGGGTCGCTGGACCACCCGTTCAACCCGATCTCGCTCGCGCTGGGTGCCGAGGCGTCGTTCGTCGGGCGGGCACTGGACTCCGACCGCAAGAGCCTGACCAGCGTGCTCGGCGCGGCCGCCGCCCACCGCGGGTCGGCCCTGGTCGAGATCTTCCAGGACTGCCCGATCTTCAACGACGGCAGCTTCGACGTGCTCCGCAAGGGCGACAACGGCAGCCGCCTGATCCCGGTCACCCACGGCGAGCCGATCCGCTTCGGTCCCGAGGGCGAGGACGGTCTGGGCACCTGGGCCGTCGTGCAGAAGGGCTTCGGTCTCGCCGTCGTCGAGGCCGACACGGTGGACCCGTCGCGGATCGTGGTGCACGACGAGACCGACCACGAGCTCGCGTTCGCCCTGTCCCGGCTCTCCGACCAGGACCTGACCCACACCGTCACCGGGATCTTCCGGCAGGTCGAGCACACCACCTACGACGACGCCGCGCGCGCCCAGGTGCAGCAGGCCCGCGACGCCGCGAACGGCGAGGCGGACCTGCAGAAGCTCCTCGACGGCCGCGACACCTGGACGATCGTCGCCTGACGCCGTACCCGGACACACGACGGGCCCCGCTCCATCTCCGGAGCGGGGCCCGACGTATGTCCGCCTGCCGTGGCCCGAGGCCGCCCGGGGGTGGGCCGCGCGCCGAGCGGAGGGGCCGCATCGAGCGTCACGGAAGGGCGGGCCTCACCGCCGCTTCGTGGCGCTCACCACTTCCTGCCGGCACCGGCGCCACGACGGACCAGGCAAGACCACATCGGGCGTCGACGGCGCGGGGGCGTTCCGCGGAACGCCCCCGTCCCGCGCACGCTCCTTGGACGAGAGCTGCTCTCGTCCACCTGTGGCGCACGAGAGCTGCTCTCGTCCGTCTCGGGACGACCAGCACGGGGGGCCACGTAATGGCGGTCCACCTCGCCCTTTCGTGACGCTCACCGCTCCGAGCCGGCACCGAGGCCTGACAATCCAGGCAGAGCCGTACCGGGCGTCACGAATTGGCACGCACAGCGCCTTTTCGTGGCGCTCGATGGCCGACCCGCTTGTCGTGGCGGGGTCGGTCGGTGAAGGGAGGCTTACCGCTTGCCCGGGCGCTCGTTCCAGGCGATGAACCCGGCGGCCTCGGCCTCGGCGACGCCGACGAAGTAGACGTCTGCGCGCGTGCGGATGTAGTACGGCGACTCCGTCGTGTGGTAGCGACGGGAGCCGCTGTGCGCCTTGACCTGGTGCGAGTCCGGTGGCGCGGAGCCGTCGGCCGGGGCATAGATCGACCCCGGATGCGGGCCCTCGGCCCCCATTCCCGGCGCGGCCGGAGCCGAGTCGCCGGCAGGTCCGAGCAGGCCGGAGTCCAGCGACGCCAGCGCGGAGCCGCTGAAACGGCTGTCCCCGCCCGTCGGCCCGCCCGGGTGGGCGGAGCTGCCCTGTCCGGTCCCCGCGGCCTGCCCGGGCGCCTCGGCCGCTGCACCGACCGGTCCGGAGCCCGCTCCGACCGGGGTGGCCGGCGCCGTGTTGTCGAGGTCGGAGCCGGTCAACGCATCCGCACCAGTCGTGTCGGCGCCAGTCGTCGTGTCAGCGCCGGTCGTCGTGTCAGCGCCGGTCGTCGTGTCAGCACCAGTCGTCGTGTCAGCGCCGGTGTTCGTGCCAGCGCCGGTGGTCGTGTCAGCACCAGTCGTCACAGCGGCGCCGGTCGTCAGCGCGGCGCCAGGCGTCGTGGCGTCATTGGTCGTAGCGTCGCCGGTCGTCACAGCGGCGCCGGTCGAGGCGGTGTCGTCGCCGGTGTCCTCTCCGGAACCCGACCCTGCGACACCGACGGCGGCCGCACCCG